>NZ_JBVHLU010000014.1:108546-158730 GCF_055558835.1 Embleya sp. NPDC025285 | reverse complement strand
GGGGTGGTGCTCTCCCAGCCCTCTTCGCGTGCCTCCGTCCGCGGTGTTATCACTTCCCCCCCCCCCCCGCCCCCCCGCGCGGCGAATCGGTGCAGAAACGAATCGCCTACTCGTCCCCGATCGAGCCCTCTAATCTGCACCCATGACGAGCCGCCCCGCCGCCCCGCGCCCCCGCAAGGTCGACCCGGTCAAGGTGCGCGCCGCGCTGATCGCGCAGTGGCACGCGATGGTGGAGGTGACGTCCCGGCTGACCCCGGCCCAACTCGCGGCTCCCTCCGGGCTGACCGGCTGGTCCACCGCCAACCTGGTCGGCCACTTGGCCGCGAGCGTGCAGGCGGTGCCGCGTTGGCTCGCCGAGCCGATCCCCGGCGGCCCCCCGATCACCGTCGAGCAGTGGGCGAACGGCACCTCCGCGTACGCCGCGGTGGTCTCCGCCATCGCCGACGACATGGCCGAGGCCGGCCACACCCCCGCCGACTTCGTGGACGACGCGATCGCCGCCCTCGACGGCGTCCCGGACACCCGGATCACCATCACCCGGATCGGCCCGATGCGGGTCGCCGACATGCTGGTGACCCGTCTGGTGGAGGGCGTCGTGCACTGCGACGACCTCGAACGCGCGATCGGCGAGCCGTTCCCGCACGACCGGCACGCGCTGGGCACCGTGGTCCGCGCGCTGGCCGACGCGCTGGCGACCAGGGCCCCCGGACACTCGGTCGAGGTCCGCGTCCCGCCGTTCGCCGTAGTGCAGTGCGTCACAGGCCCCCGGCACACTCGGGGCGTTCCGCCCAACGTGGTCGAGACCGACCCCAGGACCTGGCTCCGCCTCGCCACCGGCCGCCTGACCTGGGCGGACGCGGTCGAGGACGGTCGGGTTCTGGCCAGTGGAGAACGCAGCGACTTGTCCGGATACCTGCCACTGATGGGGTGAACCGCGACCGATCCGGCCCTGTCGTAGACTCGATCACGTGCCACGTGGCGATGGACGACTCAACCACGATCTCTTCCCCGGCGAGAAGGGCCCGCAGGATGCCTGCGGCGTCTTCGGCGTTTGGGCCCCCGGCGAAGAGGTCGCAAAACTCACCTACTTCGGTCTCTACGCATTGCAGCACCGCGGAACGGAATCCGCCGGCATAGCTGTGAGCAACGGATCCCAGATCCTGGTCTTCAAGGACATGGGCCTGGTTTCCCAGGTCTTCGACGAAACCACTCTGGGTTCGCTCCGCGGGCACATGGCCGTCGGCCATGCCCGCTACTCGACCACCGGTTCGTCGGTCTGGGAGAACGCCCAGCCGACCTTCCGGGCCACCGCGACCGGCAGCATCGCGCTCGGCCACAACGGAAACCTCACCAACACGGGTGAGCTGTCCCGTCTGGTCGCCGAGCAAGGCCCCGATCGCGGCGAGCTCAACTATCCCTACCAGGGCCGGATCGAGGCCAGCAGCGACACCGATCTGCTGACCTCGCTCCTGGCCGGCAGCCCGGACCTGTCCCTGGAACAGACCGCGATGCAGGTGCTGCCCAAGGTCAAGGGCGCCTTCTCGCTGGTCTTCATGGACGAGACCACGCTCTACGCCGCGCGCGATCCCCAGGGCATCCGGCCCCTCGTGCTCGGTCGGTTGGAGCGCGGCTGGGTGGTCGCGAGCGAGACCGCCGCACTCGACATCGTCGGTGCCTCGTTCATTCGCGAGATCGAACCGGGCGAGCTGATCGCCGTCGACGAGCACGGCCTGCGCACCCGACGGTTCGCCGAGGCCAAGCCCAAGGGCTGCGTCTTCGAGTACGTCTACCTGGCCCGCCCCGACACCACGATCGCCGGCCGAGGCGTCTACGCGTCCCGGGTGGAGATGGGCCGACGGCTCGCCCAGGAGTTCCCAGTCGACGCCGACCTGGTCATGCCGACCCCCGAATCCGGCACCCCCGCCGCGATCGGCTACGCCGAGCAGTCGGGCATCCCGTACGGCAACGGCCTGGTCAAGAACTCCTACGTGGGTCGCACCTTCATCCAGCCCAGCCAGACCATCCGGCAACTGGGCATCCGGCTCAAGCTCAACCCGCTGCGCGAGGTCATCCAGGGCAAGCGGCTGGTCGTCGTCGACGACTCGATCGTGCGCGGCAACACGCAGCGCGCGCTGGTGCGGATGTTGCGCGAGGCCGGCGCGGCCGAGGTACACGTGCGGATCTCCTCGCCGCCGGTGAAGTGGCCGTGCTTCTTCGGCATCGACTTCGCCACCCGGGCCGAGTTGATCGCCAACGGTCTCTCGGTGGACGAGATCGCCAAGTCCCTCGGGGCCGACTCGCTCGCCTACATCTCGATCGACGCGATGGTCGAGGCGACCACCATCCCCAAGGACCGGCTCTGCCGGGCCTGCTTCGACGGGGAGTACCCGATCGAGCTGCCCGACCCCGAGCGGCTGGGCAAGCACCTCCTCGAAGGCATCGAGCAGACCGTCCGCACCGACGTGGACGGCGTGCAGGCCCTCCTCGGCGGCGGCGGGGCCGAGGACGCGCTCCGCCGTCCCTGATCAGCCGAGTCCCCGAGTTCTCTCCTTCGGATCGTCGCGTCGCGTCCCCACCCGGGGCCGCGACGGGGCGCCCCGAGAAGATCCACCGACCCGACCCGAAAGGGCCGCCGCCGTGAGCGACCAGTCCACCCCCACCCCCCGTACCGCGACCTATGCCGCGGCCGGCGTCGACATCGAGGCCGGTGACCGCGCCGTCGAGCTGATGAAGCAATGGGTCGGCAAGGCCACCCGGCCCGAGGTCGTCGGCGGCCTGGGCGGCTTCGCGGGCCTGTTCGACGTGTCCGCGTTCAAGCGGTACGAACGCCCCCTGCTGGCCAGCGCGACCGACGGGGTGGGAACCAAGGTCGCCATCGCGCAGGCGATGGACAAGCACGACACGATCGGCCACGACCTGGTCGGCATGGTCGTCGACGACCTGGTCGTGTGCGGTGCCGAGCCGCTGTTCATGACCGACTACATCGCCACCGGCAAGGTCGTCCCCGAACGCATCGCGGCGATCGTCAAGGGCATTGCCGAGGGCTGCGTGCTGGCCGGCTGCGCGCTGGTCGGCGGCGAGACGGCCGAACACCCCGGCCTGCTCGACCCGAACGAGTACGACGTCGCGGGCGCCGGCACCGGCGTCGTGGAGGCCGACGGCCTGCTCGGCGCGGAGCGGGTGCGCGAGGGCGACGTGGTGATCGCGATGGCCGCCTCCGGCCTGCACTCCAACGGCTACTCGCTGGCCCGGCACGTGTTCTTCACCATCGCCGGCTGGAAGCTCGACCGCGACGTGCCGGAACTGGGCCGCACCCTCGGCGCGGAACTCCTGGAGCCGACCCGGATCTACTCGCTGGACTGCCTCGACCTGGCCCGACGCACCGACGTGCACGCGTTCTCGCACGTCACCGGCGGCGGCCTGGAGGCCAACCTGGCGCGCGTGCTCCCGGCCCACCTGGATGCCCGCCTGGACCGTTCGACCTGGACCCCGGCACCGATCTTCGGCCTGGTCGGCTCGCTCGGCGACGTGGCCCGCGCCGAACTGGAGAAGACGCTGAACATGGGCGTGGGCATGGTCGCGGTGGTCGCCGCGGACGCGGCCGACGCGGCCCTGGCGGTGCTCGCCGAGCGCGGCGTGCCGGCCTGGGTCCTGGGCGACATCGTCACCGGCTCCGGCCGGGCCGTACTGAGCGGCGATCACCGGGCATGACGAAAGCACCCGCGGCGGTCGCCGTCGTCCCGGATCGGGACGGCGGTACCTCCGTGGGCGCGTTCGCGAACACGCCAAACGGCCCGGGGTCGAGTAGTCGTCCTACTCGGTCCCGGACCGGGCGGTGTCACAGCGCACGGGCGCCCCGGCTGAATTGGGCGTTGTCTCCCGTGCTCGAAGAAGAGGAGCGGGGCGTCAACGATGGCGCGATCGGCCGTCGTCTTCCTCGTCCTCGTCATCGTTGTAACGAGCCGAATACCCCGCGTAGGGGTCGTCGAACTCGTCTTCACTCGTGTCGTCGTCAACCTCTGGCTTGCCGATCGGCAAGTCGGTTGGCGACGACGCGCCCAGCTCTTCAGCCAGACGGCTCAGATCCGTACCGCCGCTGTTGTACTTCAGCTGGCGGGCGACCTTTGTCTGCTTGGCCTTGGCCCGGCCGCGCCCCATGGCTCGACCCCCTCAACGACGGGGCTCACGGCCCCGGGTCTTGACACGCGTTCATAGTCAGGGACGGTTCGATGACGCTTGAGAACCGGCCCGTAGGGGATTAACGGTACCTGCTTCCGCCGCCGGACGGTACGTCGCATGGGTGACAGCGGGGCTCGGACCCCGACCGGGCTCTGTCGTTCCGGCTGGTCAGGGGCCTGATCTGGGGTCCTTTGCCGGGTCTGACGATACCGTGTCGGTCAGGTTTGGAGGTAGATGTCACGCAGGCGGCCCACATCCGCCATGCGCCGCTCGGCCAATCTGTCCGCCGCGACGACCGGTGGCACGCCCTCCTCCTCGGCCGACGCGAAGATCTTCGCGGTGATCGCGCGGATGCCGCCGGCCTTGCGCTTGGCCCGCTCGAAGTCGAATCCGTGCCGCTCGTCGGCCACCTGGATCACCCCGCCGGAGTTCACCACGTAGTCCGGCGCGTAGAGCACGCCGCGCTCGGCGAGCGCCTTCTCGATGCCCGGATGCGCCAGTTGGTTGTTGGCCGCGCCGCACACCACGGCCGCGGTCAGCACCGGGACGGTGACGTCGTCGAGTGCGCCGCCGAGCGCGCAGGGCGCGTACACGTCCAGGTCCGGGAGGCGGATCAGGGTGTCGGTGTCGGCGACGAAGTCCACTTCGGGGTGCTCGTGCCGCACCCGCGCCACGGCGCGCTCGTCGACGTCGGTTATCACCACCGAGGCGCCGTCCGCGAGCAGATGCCCGACCAGGTGCCGGCCGACCTTCCCGACGCCCGCCACGCCCACCCGGCGACCGCGCAGCGTCGGACTGCCCCAGCGGTGCTCGGCGGACGCCAGCATGCCCTGGAAGACCCCGTACGCGGTCAGCACGGACGAGTCGCCCGCGCCGCCGTTCTCTGGGGAGCGGCCGGTGACGTAGGCGCACTCCTTGGCGACCACGTCCATGTCGTCGACGTAGGTGCCCACGTCGCACGCGGTGATGTAGCGACCACCCAGGGACTGGACGAAGCGGCCGTAGGCGCGCAGCAGCACCTCGGTCTTGTCCCGGGTCGGGTCGCCGATGATCACGGCCTTGCCGCCGCCGTGGTCGAGTCCGGCGAGGGCGTTCTTGTAGGCCATGCCGCGGGAGAGGTTGAGGACGTCCGCGACGGCCTCCTCCTCGCTCTCGTAGGGGTGGAACCTGGTGCCGCCGAGGGCGGGTCCCAGGGCACTGGAGTAGATCGCGATGATCGCGCGCAGGCCGCTCGCGCGGTCCTGGCAGAAGACGACCTGTTCGTGGCCGGTCGACCTGCCGAACACCAGGCCCGACGTCGTGCCGTCGGGGCCTTCCATCCTGTCGGTCACTGTGGTGACTCCATGGGATCGTGGTGACGTTGGTGCCGCGCGGATCTGCGCGGCGGTTCAAGCCTAGAACCCGTGCGGATCACCGGGTTGGACCTTCTCCACGTCGGGGCCCGCCCGACGTGCCAAGATTCCCTCGTGCGGACTTCGGTGGTTGCCCCCTACGCGGCGTACCTGCGGGTGTACGAGCCGCTTGCCGCGTTTCCCGAACCGGAACGCGAGCGGTGGGCCGCGTACGCCGCCACACAGCCCGCAGGCACCCCCGCGTCGCCCGAGGCGCCCTCGCCCGCCGGACTGACCGCGCAGGAGCACCGGAGCGGCCTGGAGAACCTCCTGGCCACCCCTCCGGTGATCGCGCCACCGCACGAGAGCGAGGACGCCTACGTGCACGTCCTGGACGGCGTCACGGTGATCTGCCCGCGGCAGACCCGGCTGCGCTGCTGGACGGCGCTGGCCGAGTTGCGTCGGGAGTATCCGGCGGCGGTATTGGACGTGTTCTGGCCGCGGTTGGTGATCGACCAGGCCCACGTCGAGCACGAGCGCTGGAAGTCCGCGCATCCCGACGTGCAGCCGCACATCCACAGCAGCACGTGGCACGTCCCGGTGCGCTGGTTCGTGCTGTTCGCGCCGGACGAGCGGGTCCTGGTGCCCGCGGCCGAGGGCGCGGCGGCGGGACCGGGCGAGCTCTACTACCGCACGCCGATGGTGCAGGCCCGGCGGCGGGTGGCCAGGGCGCTGAAGGTGCTCCGCGAGACGGTCGGGGACGGCGCGCTGATCACCGGGCTGGAGAGCGTGGGCCGCTGGCTGGAGGAGTTCCATCCGCGCGCGCTGGTCGAGCTGGACTACGGCGGTCTGGTGCGGCTGATCGGGTCGGGCGATCCGGCCGCCGAGAACTCGGTCGCGGACGTCGCGGAGGGCATCGCCGCACTGGGCTCCGGTGACGGAGCGCGAGCATCGGCCGCCTACCGCAGGATTACGGAGCGTTGGCAATCGGTACGTGCCCTGGAGCACGCGAGCTGAGCAAGCGTCCGCATTTCATGAAGTTTCGGCGTGACCGTCGTCACTCTTTCGTGTTCAGTCACCCCGTGATCTGAAAGCCTCTCAACCTGCTGGTTCGAGTTGTGGGACTCCCAGTCCTCCAGGTTGACGGAGATCGACTCACAACAGGGTGCATACGCCAGCGAATGGTTCGTATATGATGAAAAGGACAAACCAGATGTAGTCGGTCTGGCCGGGTCGAGTCATCGGGGATACTTCGTTGCTGGTGGGACGGGGTGGACACGAGGGGTCGTTCGGGCTCGAGTGACTCATCGTCACAGTCATGTGACTGTCCGCTATGCCTGGTCCTTCGGGATCGCGTGGCTTGAACCCTGGGATGCCAATTCCGGCGGTTTGACCAACCGGGTGCGGCGGATGGTGTACTTGTACTGTGAAGGACAAGCCGTTCGTCCTATAACCGACTTGGCCCTCGTGAACTATTTAGGACATCGTGGGTCAAGGTGCAGAATTTGAAGAAAGAACCGTGTTGGTTCGGTTCTCCCGAGGAGGCCGCTCATGACCGCTCGTACGCCTGATGCCGAGCCGCTGCTGACGCCGGCCGAGGTTGCCAGCATGTTCCGCGTCGACCCCAAGACGGTGACGCGCTGGGCCAAGGCCGGCAAGCTCACGTCGATCCGCACGCTCGGCGGACACCGTCGCTACCGCGAGGTGGAGGTCCGCGCCCTGCTCGCGGGCATTCCGCAGCAGCGCAGCGAAGCCTGAGGGCTGCGTCGAAAAGCTTTTCCCCTGAGTGCTGCACCGGATCCCGCCGGGTCCGGTGCAGCACTCTTTTTGTGCGCCCGGAAGTGCCCCGCGCGTGCCTGTGAGTCCCACTCCGCGTCTGCACGGTCGCAGGAGGTGGGAGCGGGGGGAGCGGCTGGGACGCCGGTTCGGCGTCGCTCCGGGGCGGGTGCCGGGGCCGCGGCGCGGTCGGATCCGGGTCGGTCGGGGGCTGCGGAGGGCCTCGCTCGGCCGCTTCCATCCGGGATTCCCGACGGCGGCCAGTAAAATATCACATAGAATGCGCGGTCGATTTCCGGCCGCCGACGAAAACCATCGCCCTTTAAAACAGTGACCTTGGTCACATGCCGGCTCCGTGTGTGCTTCGACGGGCCGCTCACGGCAGTGGTTCGAACCTCTCCGTCGGGGAGCCGGTCGAAGGGCGGTCGGCCGGGTCCGCCGGCCGGTGCGCCCGCGACCCGGTCGGCCGGGGTTCCGCGGACGTCACGGGGCCGGTGAGCGACGCCGGGGGCACCGGGCCGCGTCGGGTGGGTCGATGGGCGGTCGCCGCGCCGGGCCCGGCGGATGCGCGGGCCGGGCCCGCGGGCGTCGCGGGGACCCGAACCGCGCGGGGTCGGGGGATTCGACGGACCCG
Organism: Embleya sp. NPDC025285; assembly: GCF_055558835.1. NCBI lineage: Bacteria > Bacillati > Actinomycetota > Actinomycetes > Kitasatosporales > Streptomycetaceae > Embleya > Embleya sp. NPDC025285. The sequence continues at coordinate 150,810 of NZ_JBVHLU010000014.1, read as the reverse complement.
GCCCAACGATCGCCGATCGACCACGCTGAGTGATGATCCGGGCCGATCCACCGCGATCGGGATCCCGCCGAATCGCCGGCCTTCGTGACTGTGTGCGAGCAAGGTGACCGGGTTCAGGGGACGCGTGCGCGCGCTGTGTCCGGTCAGTCCTCGTCGAGCCAGGCGAGCCGGGTGTCCTCGTCCGGCGCCGGGCCGTCGATCACGTGCGGCAGGAAGCGGGCGTACCCGTCGGTGACCGGACCACTGGACTCGCGGATGCCGACGCCGGCGGACTTCCCGTCCACCACCCACGCGCCGAGTACGGGCTTGTTGCCGTCGAAGTCGGGCAGCGGCACGTACTCCTGGAAGCACCAGCCCTCGTCGCCGTACGCCTCGGCGGGCTGCACGTGTTCGCCGTCGGGCGTGACGATCCGGATCGCGTCGCCCTCGCGTCCGTGCAGCGGCTTGGCCACATAGGACTCCATGCCGCGCGGTGAGTCCAGGAAGGCGGGCAGCAGGTTCGGGTGGCCGGGATACAGCTCCCACATCACCGCGAGCAGTGCCTTGTTGGACAGGATCGCCTTCCACGCCGGTTCGATGAACAGGCACGACCGGGGGTGGGTGATCAGGTGCTTCCCGAACGGCTCGGCGAGCATGTCCTCCCACGGATAGAGCATGAACATCGTGTCGATGCCCCGCTCCTCCAGGTCCACGAAGCGCAGCCGCTCGCTGTCCCAGCCGATCTCGGCGACCTCCAGACCGATCGTGGTCAGCCCGGCCTCGGTCGCGGTGTCCCGGAGGTAGGCGGTGTGCAGCCACTCCTCCTCGTCCTCGGTGCCCTCCACGTGCGCGAAGTGCATCGTCTCCGAGCGCAGATAGGGCTTGATCCGGCCCCACGCGCGCACGAGTCGCTCGTGCAGGCTGTTCCACTGGTCGCGCTCGGGGAAGCAGTCGCGCAACCAGTACCACTGGACCAGGGAGGCCTCGATCAGCGCGGTGGGGGTGTCCGCGTTGTACTCGAGCAGCTTGGCCGCACGCCCGTCGCCGCCCCACGCGAGATCGAACCGCCCGTAGACGCTCGGGTGTTCCTCCTCCAGGGTGATCCGCAGGTAGTCGCGGGCCTCGTCGGGCAGGCCGAACGCGGTCAGGTCACCGCGCTCGATCACGTGTCGGGCGGCGGCCACGGACATCTCGTGCAGTTCCTCGGTGACGTCCTCGAGCCGGTCGACCTCGTCGAGGGTCAGCTCGTAGTACGCCTCCTCGTGCCAGTACGGCACCTCCGTGCCGTCGTCGTCCTCCCAGGCCGCGTAGAGCAGTCCCTGCGACTCGACGAGTGGCTTCCAGCCCGGTCGAGGCGTGCTGGGTATACGACGCATGGCTCAGGCCCTCCCCGGATGTGACACCGCGTCAGCTTGAACTCTTCGACGGGCACGAGCCGAAGCCGCCGCGTTCGATCTTGCCCTTGCGCGGGCGATCGAAGGATCCCTGCCCGGAGACGAGTGTCATACCCCTGGTCGGACTGAGCGTCTGCCCGCACGAATGCGGCACGTAGTACCAGGACAGACTCGGGTCGGTGCGGCCCAGGCAGCGGAAGTCGTCGACGCGCACGTTGTGCGTCCGGTCCGCGCAGACCTCGGCGTAACCGCTCTTCGCCGAGCTCTTGCCGCCGCCGCTCCCGCACGCGGTGAGTGCGCCGGCGAGGGTCAGCGTCAGGGTCGCCGCGACCGCGGTCGACTTCACGCCGCCCTTGCGTTGCGGACGCGAGCCTGACGACACGAGCCTGGTGGCGCGAGATGGGGTGGCCACGGGTCCTCCGCTCGAAGGGCTGCCGGTGACGGTCCGGTGTGGACCGACTCCGAGGACGGTACCGAGACCTGCGGGCCAACGGTGGCCCCGGGAGGGGGAAACCGGGAAGTCCTCGACGTGCCCGGGGTGATTTGTCGATCGGTGTCGGTGATGTCCGACCCCCGCGATGTCCGTGCGTTCGACGCGGCGGGACGCGGGTGCGGACCGCTCGTCACGGCGGAGTGCACGGGCGGGCGCTGCCAGTGCGGGGGTGTGTACGCAGTGTCACGGCTCGAGAGAAGGCGCGGGCCGGGCGCCCGGCGATCCCGGCGACGGGCCGGGTCAGATCCCGCTCGCGCCGAGCAGGCTGCCCACCGCGTAGGTGACCGCCATCGCCAGTGCCCCGCCCGCGGTGATGCGCACGATCGCGCGGGTCGGCGGCGCGCCGCCCAGCCGGGCGCCGCTCCACCCGCACAACACCAGGGCGACCAGGACGGCGGCCACCGTGATCGGCAGTCGGGCCGAGGCGGGCGGCAGCACGATCGCCAGCAGCGGTAGCAGTGCGCCGACGGTGAAGGCCAGGAAGCTGGCCCCGGCCGCATGCCACGGGTTGGTCAGTTCGTCCGGGTCGATCTTGAGCTCGACCTGGGCGTGCGCGGCGAGCGCGTCGTGTGCGGTGAGCTGTTCGGCCACCTCGCGCGCGAGTCGCCGGGTGAGTCCCTGCTGTTCGTACAGCCCGGTCAACTCGTCGAGTTCGGCCTCGGGTTCGTCGGTCAGCTCGCGGCGCTCCTGGACCAGCGCGGCCCGCTCCGCGTCGCGCTGGGTGCTCACCGAGACGTATTCGCCGGCGGCCATCGACATCGACCCGGCGAGCAGTCCGGCCAGCCCCGCGGTGAGCAACTGCGCGCGCTCGTCGGTGGCTCCGGCGACCCCGACCACCAGGCCCGCCGTGGACACGATCCCGTCGTTGGCGCCCAGCACCGCCGCCCGCAGCCAGTTCAGCCGCGTCCCCATCGCCTCGTCGTGCGGGGGATGGGTGGGCATCCGATCGGGATCGTCCGCGGCGCTCATGGACGAAGTATCACGACGAAGTCCCATGCGGGCGGCGTGGACACGAGCTCGGGCCCCGGGCGGAACCCGAGCGGGTCAGTCCTGCCGGGCCGGTTCGTCGCGGCCGACCTTCGCGTCCCGGTCGTCGTGGTGGCCGGGCGGGGATCCGGCCGGCGATCCGCACACGCAAGAACGCCCCGGACGGGATTCCGTCTGGGGCGTCGGTGTATCCGGCTGCGGTGGCCAGGGGCGGGGTCGAACCGCCGACCTTCCGATTTTCAGTCGGACGCTCGTACCAACTGAGCTACCTGGCCTCGATGGATCAGGGCGCCTTTCGGCGCCCCGATCTTTCCATCTTGCGGTCCTGACGGGATTTGAACCCGCGGCCTTCACCTTGACAGGGTGACGAGCACTCCAAACTGCTCCACAGGACCTCTACGATCTCCACCCGGCTTCCCGGGTTTCCCTCGCGGTGTTTCGTGTTGAACCCTACCGTACTGGCTGTCCGGCTTGTTGCGGCCCCCGAGGGGGTTTGTTGCGTGCCCCCAACGGGATTCGAACCCGTGCTACCGCCTTGAAAGGGCGACGTCCTAGGCCACTAGACGATGGGGGCTTGTTGGCCGTGTCCGGCGTCTTGTTGCCGTCGGGGACGTCCCGAACTATACGGGGTTTTCGGCGGCGCTTGCAAAACAGATAGCCGGGGGCCCGCGCGGGCCCGCGTACGCACCCCCCGGAGTGGGCGCGGAGGCCGCAGAATGGGGGCGTGCTGGAGATGTCGCGCGAGGAGTTCGAGGAACTGGTGGCCGAGGCCCTGGACCGGATCCCGCCTGAGCTGACCAAGCTCATGGACAACGTGGCGATCTTCGTCGAGGACGAACCGGCCCCCGACGGCGAGCACGGGACCAACCTGCTCGGCCTCTACGAGGGCATCCCACTCACCGAGCGTGGGGATTGGTACGCGGGTGTGCTGCCCGACCGGATCACCATCTACCGCAACCCCATCCTGCGGATCTGCGAGACGTACGAACACGTCGTCGAGGAGGTGGAGGTGACCGTCGTGCACGAGGTCGCGCACCACTTCGGGATCGGCGACGAGTGGCTGCACGAGCACGGGTACGGCTGAGCGCTCGTCGGCGAGCCGGGACAGGCCGGATCGCGTGCGCTCCCGTCGTGCGCTCACGCGCCGCGGCCGAACGGGTGACGGGCGATGCTCCGAAATTGGAGCGGGACTTTTGCCGTGCCCATGCTGAAGCGGTGACCACGCAGGGGGACATCGGGCCGGTGCCGGACTTCGTCGAGGATGAGCCGGAGTTTCCCGGAACCGGGTCGTTGACCCGTGTGGGCGAGCACGACTCGACCGTGCCGCGCGCTCGCGAGGGCGAGTGGCGGCGGTCGGCGGGCCCCGAGGCATACGAGCCGGTCGCGGGTGAGGCGTGGGGGAGCCCGGAGCCGCGGATGCGGGAGGCGGGCGGCGACGTCGAGGAGACGGATTCGAGCGGGTCCGTCGGGTCCGACCCGCGGTTCGCGCCGTCGGCCGGCCCGGTCGACCAAGTCGCGCCACCAGCGGGTGAGTTCGCCCCGTTCCGGACGACCGGCGAACTCACCTCCGAGTTGGCTCGGGTCTGCTACGGCGAACCGGTCTCGATGCTCACCCGGTGGTTCGGCGAACCGGCCGCCCCGCGGGCCGGCGCGGTGGAACACGGATCCGCGTCGCCGAACCGGCGGGCGACCGGGCGGCGCAGGTCCGCGCACCGGGCCCACCGGGCCGCCGAGACCGCGCGCACCGAGGTCGCGAAGGGCGTTTCGGACGGGCGATCGGCAAGCGTCGGCTGGGAGTTCGCCGCCGTCGTCGTGGTGCCCGCGCTCGTGCTCGCCGGGCTGCTCTACTACTTCGGCTGGGCTCGTGCCTCGGCCCGGTCCGCCTATCTCGGGTTCGACGAGAGCGTGCTGGACACGCCGGCCCGGGAGTACCTCGCGGACGGCCTGCGCGCGCTGTACCGGCCGCTGCTCGTGGCCGTCGCGGCTCTGCTCGCGGCCCGGGCGGCGCATCCACGGCTGCTGGTGTGGCTGCGCCGGCACCGGCGGATCGCCGCGTGGTGCACGTGGGCGCTGCGCTGCGGGTGGTTCGCGGTGCCCGGCGCGACCTGGGTCGCGGTGCATCGGTGGCCGGCCCGCGGTGCCCAGTGGTGGTCGCTGTTGTTGCCGTGCGCGCTCGCGGCGGGGCTGTTGGTCTGCGCGTACGGGGTGCTGCTGTCGCGGCGGATCGGCGCGCATCGGCGCGATTCCGGAGCCGGGGCCCGGCCGTGGTCGCCGTCGGCGCTGCTCGTCGCCGCCGCCGTGGTGTTGTGCCTGTTCTGGGCCTCGGGGGCGTACGCGAAGGTGTCCGGGCGCGACGCGGGCAAGGCCGTCGCGCAGCAACTGCCCAGGCGGACGGGCGTGGTGCTGTACTCGGTGCAGGATCTGCGGATGCGATCGGACGACGGCGTCGCGGTCGAGGAAGAAATCGGTGCTTCCTATCGTTACCGCTACACCGGACTGCGCTTGTTGCGCCGTGCCCCGGGGACGCTGTTCCTGCTCCCCGAGCACTGGTCGTGGCAGCGTCCGAGGCTGCTCGTCGTGCACGAGGACGCACGCCTGAGGGTCGAGTACGAACGCACCCGATAGGCATGAACGAGCAGTGATCGGGTACGCTGGTGAATCGCTTTGCCCATATCCAGGCGCCGCCATGAGTCGCGGCGCCTCGTAGGCTCGTTCTGGTGCTCCGCAGAAGTGTCGCTTTCTCGTGCGACCACATTTCGGCTGCGGACCTTCGAGACGGGCCGCATCCGGAAGGTTTTGCATGCCCCCCTATGCCAATGACACTGCTACGCCCATGCCCGGCACCGAAGGTGCCGAGGTGCAGGAGGGTGTGGCGGATGCGCAGGCAGCCGAGGTGACCGAGGTCGCCGCGGAGATTACCGAGATCACTCCCGAGGTCGTCGAGAGCGACGACACCACCGACGGCGACACCGGGTTCGCGGCGCAGGACGAGGCCGCGACGGACGCCGATGCGAACACCGACGACGACACCGACACGGATGTCGACGCGAGCGTCGAGGACGACGCCGCCGACGAGGCCGGGCTCGACGAGGCGGACGACGCCTCGGACGAGGTCGAGGCCAAGCCCGAACCGACCGGCCCCAGCTTCGCCGAGTTCGGTCTGCACAAGGACGTCGTGGACGCGCTCGCGCGCCGCGGCGTGACCCACCCGTTCCCGATCCAGGCCGCGACGCTGCCGGACGCGATGGCCGGCAAGGACATCCTCGGCCGCGGCCGGACCGGTTCCGGCAAGACGCTGGGCTTCGGTCTGCCGATGCTGACCCGTCTGTCCGGTCGCAAGGCCCGCGCCCGTCGCCCCCTCGCGCTGATCCTCACGCCCACGCGTGAGCTCGCGATGCAGGTGCACGACGCGCTGGAGCCCTACGGTCGCATCCTCGACCTGCGGATGAAGACGGTCACCGGCGGCATGTCGATGCCGAAGCAGATCTTCGCGCTGGAGCGCGGCGTGGAGATCCTGGTCGCCACCCCCGGTCGGCTCCAGGACCTGGTCGACCGCGGTTCGGCCGTGTTGGACAACGTCGAGATCACCATCCTCGACGAGGCCGACCAGATGGCGGACATGGGCTTCCTGCCCGAGGTCACCGCGCTGCTCGATCTGATCCCGGCCGGTGGCCAGCGGATGTTGTTCTCCGCGACGCTGGACAAGGGCGTGGACGCGATCGTCCGCAAGTACCTGGACAACCCGGTCACCCACTCGGTGGACCCGCACGCGTCCTCGGTCACCACCATGTCGCACCACGTGCTGGTCGTGCAGCCGAAGGACAAGACGTACGTCACGGCGGCCATCGCGGCCCGCCGCGGGCGCACGATGATCTTCGTGCGGACCAAGTTCGGCGCCGACCGCGTCGCGCAGCAACTGCGTGAGGCCGGCGTGCGCGCCGAGGCCCTGCACGGCGGGATGACCCAGGGCGCGCGCACCCGCACTCTGGCCGAGTACAAGGAGGGCCGCACGCCGGTCCTGGTCGCCACCGACGTCGCCGCCCGCGGCATCCACGTCGACGGCATCGACCTGGTCCTGCACGTGGACCCGGCCGCCGACTCGAAGGACTACCTGCACCGCGCGGGTCGTACCGCGCGGGCCGGCGAGGCCGGCGCGGTGGTCACGCTCGCGCTGCCGCACCAGCGCCGCACGGTGGATCGCCTGATGGAGGACGCCGGCGTCGAGCCGACCCGCCTTCGGGTGCAGGGCTCCAACGACCCGGAGATGCGCAAGCTGACCGGCGCGCGCACGCTGTCCGAGGTCAAGGCGCAGTCCGTGGCGGACGCCGCGGTCGAGGCCGAGGCCGAGGCGGAGCGCCTCGCGGGTCGCATCATCGAGCTCAAGGCCGAGGCCGCCGAGCTGCGCCGCAAGGCCGCCGAACTTGCCGAGGCGGCCAAGAACGGCGACGCGCCGGTGCGGACCGAGCGCTACGAGCGATCGGACCGCGGCGACCGCGGTGGCGACCGGCGCGAGGGTGGCTACCGGGGCGACCGTGACCGCGGCAGCGACCGTCCGCCGTACGGCGGCGACCGTCGTGGCGGCGCGCCGCGTGGCGACCGGCCGTCCTATGGCGACCGCGCCCCGCGTGGTGGCGACCGTCCGTCCTACGGCGGCGGCGACCGGCGTGAGGGTGGCTACCGGGGCGACCGTCCGTCGGGCGACCGCGGCCCGCGTGGCGACCGTCCCGCGTACAACGACCGTCCGGCGTACAACAGCGGCGACCGCGCCCCGCGCACGGGTGACCGGCCGTCCTACGGCGACCGGGCCCCGCGTGGTGGCGACCGTCCCGCGTACGGGGACCGCGCGCCGCGTACCGGCGACCGCCCGTCCTACGGCGGCGGCGACCGGCGTGAGGGTGGCTACCGGGGCGACCGTCCCTCCTACGGGGACCGTGCGCCGCGCAGCGGTGACCGTCCCGGCTACGGCAACGACCGCGCCCCGCGCGGCGACCGTCCGACGTACAACAACGACCGGCCGGCCTACAACGACCGCCCGTCCTACGGCGGCGAGCGTTCGCACGACCGTGCCCCGCGTCGGGACGGTCACTACGACCGTCCGGCCGGTGGCCCGGCGGGCGACCGCAAGCCGCGCTGGAAGCGCGACGCCTGAGCGTCGGGTGACCGAGCTGTAACTGACGTCTAGTCAAAAACACTGAGCGGGGCGGGATCGATCGCGTATCGATCCCGTCCCGCTCAGTAATGTGGCGACATGAAGCGGACCTCGTTCGGAAGCTGGCCGTGCTCCATCGCGCGCGTCCTCGAGTTGTTCGGCGACGGGTGGACGCCGCTCGTGTTGCGTGAGGCGTCCTACGGGGTCCGGCGGTTCGAGGATCTCCAGGAGAACCTGGGGATCGGCCGCAACGTGCTGGCGCAGCGGCTGAACAGGCTGGTCGAGGAGGGCCTGCTCGACCGGGTTCCGTACGAGGAGCGGCGGCCCCGGCACGAGTATGTGCTGACCGCCAAGGGGCGCGACTTCTTCCCGGTGCTGGTGGCGATCGGGCACTGGGGCGACACCTGGCTCGCGGACGAGACCGGGCCGCCGGTGGTCTACCGGCACGGCGGCTCCGAGGGACACGAGGCGCAGGCCGCCGTGATCTGTGCGGTGTGTGGCGACCCGCTCCATCTGGAGGACGTCGAGCCGTTGGCGGGACCGGGTATGACGGCGCGTCAGGCGCATCGAGCGGTGGCCGAGGGGCGTTGCGGGGCGCCCACCTCGGCGGTGCCGGCGCAACGGGGGACCTGGTTGCCGGGGATGTAGCGGCCGGCGGGTCGCTCGGGTCGCCTGGGTCGTCCGGGCCGCCTGCCTGCTCGGCCCCGGCCGCGATGCGGGTGCGGGTCGATGCTCGGGGGGTGTGCGCCGGTTACGGGCGAGCCGGTTCGCCGCGCTCCAGCTTGTCCCGCAGGCCCAGTTCGGCCCGGTCGGCGGCGGCTTGGCCGTGTCGCCATCCGTCCGCGTCGCGGCCGCGCAGACGGTGTGTGGTCTTGGTGGGGAACATCCGCTCGGTGGTCTCCTGGACCGCGACGTCGCGCGCGGCCAGGACCGGCAGCAGGCGGTTCTCGGCGGCCCGGTCCGCGCTCGCCTCGGCCTCCTCCTTCGCGGCGGTCAGCCGCTCGCGGATCCGGTCGGCGTAGGCGATCAGGAACGACTGGCGGAAGGTCTTGGTCCGGCGCGAGCGGCCGGACTCGTGGTAGCGCGAGCCGGCCCGGTTCATCGCGGCGGTGGCCTGCACCAGGAGCGAGGTGTAGAGCAGTTCGACCGCGTCCAGGTCGGAGTCGAAGCCGACCACGGTGGAGAAGCCCAGCGTGCTCGACCAGATCGCCTGGCAGCCGTTGGCGTCGGCGACCGCGTCGAGCAGCAGTGCCTTGGCGCCCTCGTACGGGTTGTCCACGCCGATCCGGCACGCGGCGGGGGCGTGGCGCGAACCCTCCTGCGCGCCCAGCAGCGCCTCGTCGATCCGATGCCGGGTCATCAGCTCCTGCGCCTTGGCGGTGAACGCCTCCGCCTCCTCCGGGAATTCGCTCGACTCGGCCTTGGCGAGCAGAGCGCGCACCCGGCCGAGTTGGCGGGGTTCGCCGGTGGCGGGCTGCTTGCGGGCCGGCTCCTGGAAGGACGCGGCGGCGAGTGGCTCGATGGCGGGCAGCCGGGCGACGCAGCGGAGCAGTTCGAGCACGCGCGCGGCGGTGCCGAAGCGGTCCAGATGCTCCCGGGCGCCGAGTTCGGCGAGGTAGGCGTCGTCCGAGCTCCACCACGGGGTGCTCGCGTCCAGATCGTGCAGTTGGGCGGTCCACCGGCGGCCGGTGCCCGGGTGGCTGCGGGCCTGCGCGGCGACCACGTCGGCGGCGAGCGCGGCGTGCCGCTCGCCCAGCTCGCGGGTGACCGCGCGAACCACGTCGGCGGGTTGCCAGCCGCGCCGCCAGCAGCCGTCGGCGACGCGCTCGTACAGGGCGAGCACGGCGCGCGAGATTTCCGGCCAGTCGCCGGCGGAGGCCGCGAGCAGGGACGCGCCGAGGTCGATCGTGTCCTCCAAGGCGTCGTCGGACGCGCTCAGGACGGCGTGGAATCGGGTTTCGACGAGCGTGGTGGGCACCCGTCAAGGATTGCATTGTCGGCGCGTGAACGATTCGGGCCCGGTCGGGCCGCCGCGCGCGGGTGCTCAGGTGCGGGCGTAGCGGCCCGGTGCGGTGCCCACGGTGGCGGTGAAATCGCGGGTCAGGTGGGCCTGGTCGGCATAGCCCAGATCGGCCGCGAGCGCGGCCCAGTCGATCCCGGCGCCGTGCTCGGCCCGTTCGGCGACCTCCTGGAGGCGGGCCCGGCGGAGCACCCACTTGGGGCCGACCCCGACGTACTCGGCGAACAGGCGCTGGAGGCGGCGGACCGGGACGCCGACCTCCTCGGCCAGGTCGTCGACCCGGAACAGGTTCGGGTTCGTGGTGATGCGCTCGACGATCGCGGCGACCTCGGCCACCGCGGGGTCGAGGTCGGGCGGGGCCTGGGTCGGCCCGGACAGCACGCCGCGCAGCCAGGTCTCGGCCAGGACGACCCGGTCGGCCTCGGCGGCGGTGCCGAGCACGCGCTCGCCGACCTCCGCGACGGTCGGGCCGAACAGGTCGACCGCGGGCAGCACCCGATCGGTCAGCGCCGCCACCGGACCGCCCAGGACGGACCGGAAGCCGCCCGCGCGGAACCGGATCCCGAACACGTGTCCGGCGCCGATCAGCTCGCGCTCGAACACGTCCCGCACCACGCCGTACACGGCCGGGTACGGCTGCTCGAAGACCACGTGCACGTTGGGGTGCGAGAGCACCTTCTGCTTGAAGGGCGCCCGACCGTGCAGGTCCCAGCGCACGATCCAGTGGTAGTCGACGAAGGGTGCCAGGTCGGGGGCCGGCTCGTACCGGCTCACGTTCCAGTTGCCCGGTTCGACGGCCGCGCGCAGCACCCCGCGAGCGCGATCGGGAAGTGTCATGTCTCCACCGTAGCCGGCGCCGGTGACACCGCCCGTCGAGCCCTGTCGCGTTTGTTCAAGACCGGTTTCCGCAGGTCGCATAGCGTCTGACGCATGAACATTCACCACCTCTTCGTCGAAGCCGCCGCGGAAGCCGACCGGATCGCCCACGGTGTTCCGCCCGAGCCCGCGGCCGGGCCCACGCCGTGCGGCGACTACGACACCCGGGCGCTGATCAACCACTGGGTCGTGTTCACCTCGCACGGCATGGAGCACCGGGCGCTGCGTACGACGCTGCCGGAGGAGATGACCACGCGCGATTTCGTCGCCGAGCCCGACTGGGCCGACGCGTACGCCGCGCAACTGGGTCGCGCGGTCGCGGCGTGGGCCGATCCGCAGGTGTGGGAGGGCGAGATCGACTTCGGCGGCGGCGGCACCATGCCCGCGACGGAGATCGCCGAGATGCTCCTGTTGGAGTCGGTGCTGCACGGTTGGGACGTGGCGCGGGCGACCGGCCAGGACTATCGGGCGTCGGCGGAACTGGGTGAGGCGATCGAGGGCATCGTGACCAAGTACGCGCAGATGTACCGCGAGTACGCCGGCTTCGCCGAGCCGGTGGCCGTCGGGGAGGACGCGAGCGCGTTCGAGCGTGCGCTCGGCGCGTCCGGCCGGGACCCGCGCTGGAAGGCCTGACGGCGGCCCGACCGCGGCGGCCGGTGGTCGGGATCGTCGCGCGCGCGGGGAATCCGGGCGGGAGCGGGACGGCTGTGCCTATGGTGGCCGCTGAACCCACTCGGAGGCATGCGTGGCAGCGATGGCGACACTCGATGGTTTCGGTTGTACGGTCCGATTCAGCCCGGGCGCGCGGGAGCGGGCCGAGTTCGTCGCCGGGCGTGTGGATCGTGCCGCCGCGTGGTTGGGCGAACGGCTGGGCTTCGCGCCGCGAATACGGTTGTCCGTGGCGAACGCGGCGGACTGGGACGGCGTGGCGACGGTGCCGCTGTACGGCACGCCGCAGGGCGCACAGGACCACCTGCGGGTGGCCGCCGACGACGGCTGGTTCGGCACCGAGTTGTTCGCCGCGATCCGGCCGCACCTGGGCGCCGGGACGGCCCGGGCGGTGCGTGCCGTGTACGGGGAGCCGCCCGCGCTGCGGCCGTACTTCGACCTGGTGGCGGTGCACGAGCTCACCCACCTCTTCCAGGACCAGGTCTGGCCCGGGTATCCGGGCATGTGGATCGCCGAATTGCACGCGAACCTGGCGATGGTCGGCTACGCGCACGAGGTGGAGCCGGAGCTGCTGCCGGCCCTGCGGGCCTTCACCTCGACCGTGGACGACCTGCCGGTCGAAATCACCCCGGTGCGCGAACTCGCGGACATGGAGCGCTCCTTCGAGCACGGCGCGATCAACTTCGCGTGGTTCCACTTCACCCTGACCCGGGCCGCGGAACGGTTGTGGGCGGCCGAGGGTGCGGAGGTGCTGCGCGCCGTGTACGAGCACATCCGCGCCGGGGGCGGGGCCGAGCACCCGGCGCTGCGGCAGGTCGCGGCGGAGTGGGACCGGCACGCTCGGGCCGACGCCGTCGGCTGAGCACGGCGGGCGGCGGTCCGGGCGGGCGGCGGCGGTCGCGGGTCGCGGTCAGCCGGGGCGGCCCGCCAACTCGGGGATCGCGGACAGTTCGGTGCGCGAGACGATGCCGAGCTTGGGATAGGCCTTGTACAGGTGGTGGCCGACGGTGCGCGGGCTCAGGAACAACTGGGCCGCGATGTCCCGGTTGGACAATCCCTGCGCGGCGAGCCGGGTGATCTGCAACTCCTGCGGGGTGAGCAGCGCGAGCACGCCGGCGGGGCGGGGACCCTGCGGCGTCGCGCTGCCGCCGATCGCGCCCAGTTCGGTGCGGGCGCGATCCGCCCAGGACCGGACGTCCAGGCGGTCGAACTCCTCCAGGGCGATGCGCAGCCGGTCGCGCGCGTCGGTCTTGCGGCGCATCCGGCGCAGCCATTCGCCGTACAGCAGCCCGGTTCGGGCCCGCTCCAGCGGCCGGCGCTCGCTCTCGTGCCGGGCCAGCGCGGCGAGCCAGAGCTCCTCGGCCGCGTCGTCGTCCGCCAGCAGCGCGCGGCAGCGCAGCACCAGCGCGTCGGCCCAGCGTTGGTCGGCGCGGCGGGCCCACTGCTCGAAGCGGGCCAGCGGCTCGTGCGCGCGCTCGGGGGCGCCGAACCGGACGGCGGCCTCGACCAGGTCGGGAATCGAACGGGTCGCGCAGATGTGATGGCGCATCGGTGCCCGGGTGAGCCGCTCCAGCCGGTTCAGCGCCGATTCGGGCCGGCCCAGACCCAGGTCGAGCAGTCCCAGTGCCCACGCCGACCACGGCGCGCCGGCCGGCATCGCGCTGCCCACACCGCCGGCCAGCGCCGCGTCGGCGTGCCGGTGGGCGGCCTCCTCGTCGCCGGATACGCCCGCCAGGTAGGCCAGCACGCTCTCGAACTGGCTGATCCACTGCTGCTGACCGCTGTCCTGCGCGATCCGCAGCGCCTCGGACGCGGTGGCCAGGGCGTCGGTGTGCCGACTCTCGAAGACCTCGGCCTCGGCCACGAAGAACAGGATCGTCGGCAGCCGACCGATCCCGCCGTGCAGCCGGCTCTCGGTGGCGAACATCGCCGCGATGTCGTGCGCGTGCACGTCCTGACCGAGGGTCAGGCCCACGCCGCAGGCGAGCAGCAGGTCGCGCAGCTCTTCGTTGCCGGTTCGGTGGGCGACTCGGACGAGGTCGCCGAGGTCGGGGCGCTCGGGATCGGGGCGCTGGGATTCCGGGTGCTCGGTGTCCTCGTTCGGCGGGAAGGCGGCGATGATGAAGTCGGCGACCGGGGTCACGGAGGCCGTCGCCGGCAGGTCGAGCGCGTGCAACGCCCGTACCGTGGAACGTACTTGCTCCTCGCCCAGATACCACGCGGTGTGCATCGCCTGGAGCAGCGTGCGCGCCGCGCGCTCCGGGTGGGTCACGGCGGTCAGCTCGGCGCCTCGGTGCAGCAGTTCGTGCGCACCGGCGAACGCGCCCTGCCAGAAGTCGGACAGGGCGCGTACGTGCAGCAGCCGGGCCCGGATCGCGTCGTCGGTCGCGCCGGCTTGGGCCCGCTCGGCGAACGTGCGGGCGCGGTCCAATTCGCCCGCCTCGGACGCGGCCTCGGCGGCCAGCACGAGCCGGCGGGTGCGGGCCTCGACGTCCTCGGTCAGGCGCGCGGCCTTCTCGTAGGCCAGTGCGGCGGCGAGGTGGCCGCTGCGTTCGCGGGCGCGTTCGCCGGTGCTCTCCAGGGCGGCGGCGGCCGGCTCGTCGACACCGGTCGCGGCGGCGGCCAGGTGCCAGGCGCGGCGGTCCGCGTGATCGGGCGCGTCGAACGCGGCGGCCAGCGCGCGGTGGGCGGCGAGCCGGCGGTCGATCGGCGCTCGCTGCTGGACCGCCGCCCGGATCAGCGGGTGCCGAAAACGCAGCCGGTCGTCGTCGACCACGATCAGCGACGCCTCCTCAGCGGCGGCCAGATCGGTGGGGCCGGCGCCGAACTCGGCGCCGGCCCGGAGCAGGATGCCCAGTTCGCCGGAGTCGTCGCTCGCAGCCAGGAGCAACAACATCCCGGTTCGCTCGTCGAGCCGGGTGACCTGGCCGTGGAAGGCGATCTGCAGTCGACTGGTGAGCGGCAGCGCGCCCGGGCGAAGGGTGTCGCCGGACCGTTCGCCGGCGAGGGCGACCGGCAGTTCGATCAGCGCGAGCGGGTTGCCCTGGGCCTCGGCGAGCACCCGGTAGCGGGCGGTGGCGGACAATTCCCCGGCCTGGCCGGCCAACAGCGCGCTCGCGTGCTCGGCCCGCAGCGCGCTCAGGCGCAGCTCGGGCAGGCCCGGGACGGAGAACGCGTGGCGGTCGTCGCGTGCGGCGAAGATCAGCGCGATGCCCTCCGCGTACAGCCGGCGGGCGGCGAACACGAGCGCGTCGTTGGAGGCCCGGTCCAGCCACTGTGCGTCGTCGACGACGCACAGGAGCGGGCCGTCGCCGGCGTACTCGGACAGCAGCGACAACACCGCCAGGCCGACGAACATCGGTTCCGAGCGCTCGCCCACGGCCAGCCCGAACGCGGCCTTCAGGGCCTGCCGCTGCGGGTCGGGCAGTCGGTCCAGGTACCCCAGCGCCGGGCGGAGCAGCAGGCTGAGTCCGGCGTAGGGGAGTTCGGCCTCGTATTCGACGCCGGTGCCCCGGATGGTGCGCAGGCTCGTGCCGGCGATTACGTGATCCAGGAGGGCCGTCTTGCCGATGCCGGGCTCACCGCGCACGACGAGCACGCCACTGTGGCCCTTCTCGGCGTCCGCGAGCAGTTGTTCGATGGTCGTCAGCTCGGAGTCTCTGCCGTACAACATCTCTCGCCGTCCCCGTGTCTAGCGATCTCGTGCCGGTGCCCTACCGGTCCGGTACTGGTCCGGTACTCATCCGGTACCGATCCCACCTGCGGATCCCCCCGCGCCAAAGTACCTATGCGGGACTGATTCCCGTCGGTTCGGGGCTCCGTAGGTTCATGTCCAACGGAGCTCGCCGGAACGGCCGGAAGCCCGGAGGAAGCACAAGGACGGTCACCATGACCACGAACATCGACTTCACCGCCCTGGCCGAGCGCTACATCGCCGCCTGGAACGAGGCCGACCCGGGCGCCCGCCGCAAGCTGGTCGAGGCGGTCTACACCGCGGACGCGGTGTACGTCGACCCGCTGGTGGTGGCCGAGGGTCACGACGCGATCGACGCGACGCTGGGCGCGGTACAGGGGCAGTTCGCCGGCCTGGTGTTCAGCCTCGGTGGCGCGGTCGACGGGCACCACGACCTGGCGCGTTTCACGTGGAACCTCGGCCCGGCGGGCGAGGAGGCCATCGTGGTCGGCTTCGACGTGATCCGGATCGCCGAGGACGGTCGGATCGCTCGGGTGAGCGGCTTCCTGGACAAGGTTCCGGCGGGGTTGTGACCGTTCGTCGAGTTCTCGGCAGGTTTCCGGCGAGCTCTCATTGAGCTCTCGGTCGATTGAATCCGACGCCTTCGCGTCGGTGCCGTATCCGCTGGACGGACCCGGGGCCGGGTGGAGGTAGCGCCCGGCCCCCCAGGGTCCCGGCGGCATCCGGACGCGCGCGGCCTTCCCGCCTTGCCGATCGTCCCGCGCGCCGATTGATCTCTCTTCTTCGCCTCTTCGCCTCTTCGCGCCTTCGCGCCGTCGGCCCGGTCTTGCCGCGTGCGTCGCCGTATGCCCTCTCCCGCGCCGGTCGGCGCGCTCGTATGGAACCGAAAGGAACACTCATGTCCGCCACCACGACGGCCATCGCTCCCGAAGCAGAGGCACCGACGCCCCGGCAGTCGTGGGGCGCGCTGTGGGTCCTGCTCGCCGGGATCTTCATCACCACGCTGGACTTCTTCATCGTCAACGTCGCGATCCCGGCCACGCAGGAGGATCTGCACGCGACGCCGGCCGCGATCCAATGGGTGGTCGCGGGCTTCGGGCTCGCGGTCGCCGCCGGGCTGATCACCGCCGGTCGACTCGGGGACATCTACGGCAGACGGCGGATGTTCGCGGTCGGGCTGGGGTTGTTCACCCTCGCCTCGGCGGGTTGCGGGCTGGCCGGCAACGCCGAGACGCTGATCGCCGCCCGGGTGGTCCAGGGTGCGGCGGCGGCCCTGCTGATGCCGCAGGTGCTGGGCCTCATCAACGTGCTGTACGTCGGTGGGCAGCGGGTCAAGGCGTTCACCGCGTACGGGCTCGCGATGGGTTTCGCGGGGGTCTTCGGTCAGTTGATCGGTGGCGCGCTGATCCAGGTGGACCTGTTCGGGCTCGACTGGCGCAGCATCTACTGGATCAACGTTCCGGTCGGGCTGGTCGCACTGGCCCTGACGCCGAAGCTGGTGCCGGAAAGCCGGGGCGAGGGCGGCGGCACTCGGCTCGACCTGGTCGGTACGGCGCTGATCACGCTCGGTCTGGTCGCCGTGGTGCTCCCGTTGGTCCAGGGACGCGAGCAGGGCTGGCCGCTGTGGACCTGGCTGTCGCTGGGCGTCGCTCCGCTGCTGCTCGGCGCGTTCACGCTGTACCAGCGTGGCCTGGCGTCGAAGGGCGGTGCGCCGCTGGTGGACCTGGTGCTCTTCCGTGAGCGGTCGTTCTCGGTCGGCATCACGATGGCGCTGGTGTACGGCCTGGTGAACGCGGCCTTCTTCCTGATCCTGGCGCTGTACCTGCAGATGGGTCACGGGATGTCGGCGCTCGACTCGGGGCTGCTGTTCATCGCCCTGGGCGTCGGGTACTTCCTGTCCTCGGCGGTCTCGGGGCAGATCGCGGCGAAGCTCGGGCGACAGGTGCTGGCGGCGGGCGCGTCGGTACAGGGCGTCGGGCACGTGGTGCTCGTGGAGACGCTGTCGACCACCGGCGCGACCTTGGCGCTGATTCCGGGATTGGCGCTGGCGGGATTCGGGATGGGCCTGGTGATGGGGCCGATGGCGGAGACGGTGTTGTCCGGGATCCGGGCCAGGCACGTGGGTTCGGCGGCGGGGCTGCTGTCCACGGCACAGCAGGTGGGCGGCGCGCTGGGAGTGGCCCTGGTGGGCATCGTCTTCTACGACACGCTGGGTGACGCGCCGACGGCGGACACCTTCGGGGACGCGTTCGTGAACGGCCTGTGGCTGCTGACCGCGTTCTGCGCGGTGGTCGCGGTGCTGGTGCAACTGCTGCCGAGCCGGCGGGCGCGGGCCGGGGCGGATGAGGCCGAGTCCGTGGACGCCGACGAGGCGGTCGACGATTCGGTGAAGGTGGCGGTGCCGGTGTGAGGTGAGCACGACGGCGTGAGGTGAGCACGAGGGTGTGAGACGCGATGGGCCCCGGCCGGGTGGTCGGGGCCCATCGCGCTTGTCGTTCTCGGGAGTGTGGATGGGTTGGTCTGCTGGCGGTTTTGTTCGGTTGGTCTGCGGTCGGTTGGGATCGGCTGATTCAGTGGGTGTTTTGGCTTGGCTGGGTTTGGCCTGCGGCGGTGTCGGCGGTGCCGTCGGTGTCGGTGTCGGTGTCGTTTCGGGCTTCGGGGGTCGGGGGGCGCTTGAGGGTGAAGGCCAGGAAGGCGCCGAGTACGGCTGCCGCGCCCGCGACGAGGCCGGCGGTGCGTAGGCCGTCGATGAGGTCGGCGGGGGAGGCCGGGCCGGCGTTCGGGTCGAGGTGCGCGTTGGCCACGGCGATCAGTACGGCGAGCCCGGCCGCACCGCCGAGTTGCTGGGCGGTGGTGGCCAGGGCGGACGCGATGCCCTGTTCGCGGGCGTCCACACCGGCGGCCGCGGTGACGAACATCGCGGTGAAGGTGACGCCGCCGCCGATGCCCCAGATCAGGATGCCCGGGAGCAGCGCCGCGAACGGGCCGTCGCTCGACATGCCGAGGGCGAGGGTGCCGATGCCCAGGCCGTTGCCGAGCATTCCGACGAACAGGGTGGTCCGTAGGCCCCGGCGGCCGATCAGGGCGGGGCCGAGCCGCATGCCGGCGAACACCGACAGCACGGTCACCGGGACGAAGGCGAGGCCGGTGCGCAGCGCGCTGTAGCCCAGGCCGTTCTGGAGATAGGTGGTGAACACGTAGTAGGCGCCGCCGAGGCCGCTCTGGAATACCAGGATCACGGCCATCGCGACGGCCAGGCTGCGGTTGCCGAACAGGCGGAGCGGTACGAGCGGGTCGCGGGTGCGTTGCTCGACGAGCAGGAACGCGCCGAGCAGGACGACGCCCAGGACGATCGCGCCCGCGCCGCGGAGTGAGGCCCAGCCCGCTTCCGGCCCGCTGACCAGGCCGAAGACGAGCAGGGTGGAGCCGGCGGTGGCGAGCAGTACGCCGGGGATGTCCAGGCCGGCGGGCTGATGGGTCGGTGCCTCGGGTTCCTTGGAAGTCTTGGGCGCCCTGGGCGTCGTCGGTGCCTTCGGTGCATTCGGCGCCTTCGGTCCGAGGGTGCGTGGAGCGGCGCCCAGGATGGCCGCGGCGGCCGGGACCATTACGAACATCACCCAGCGCCAGCCGCCGAGTTCGGTGAGGACGCCGCCGAGGAGGGCACCGGCGGCGAGGCCCGCGCTGCCGGCGGCGGACCAGACGGACAGCGCCCGGGTGCGCTCGCTCCCTTCCGTGAAACCGGTGTTGATGAGGGACAGCGTCGCGGGGGCGAGCATCGCGGCGCCGACGCCCTGGACCGCGCGGGCGGCCAGCAGGGTTCCGGGGTTGCCGGCGAGGCCGCCCGCGAGGCAGGCCAGGCCGAACAGCGCCAGGCCGAGCAGGAACATCCGGCGCGCGCCCAGCCGATCGACGAGCCGACCGCCGAGTAGGAGCAGGCCGCCGAAGGTCACCGCGTAGGAACTGACCACCCACTGCAACGACTGGGCGCCGAAGCCCAGTCCGGCGCCGATGTCGGGAAGGGCGACGTACACGATGTTGTAGTCGAGAGCGACCACGAACTGCGCGGCCGCGAGTACGGCCAGGAACCACGCGGTGGGAGCGCCCCGAACCGGGGCGTTGCGGGCGGAGGTGGCGCGGGTGGGGGCGCCACCTGCGGAGGCGCCCCGTACGGAGGTGTTCCGGGCAGGGGAAACAGGCACAGCGAGAGCCGTTCTGTGCGATCCGAGCGATCTGAGCGATCCGGACTATGCGGCGTGCATTTACTGCACGCCGTATAGTTACAGCACGCCGAGCAGTATCGCAACGCTGTAGAGTTCGGTCATGGCCATGGACGAACGCACGCCGACCCGCCGGGCCCGGCTACGGGTGGAGACCTCCCGCGAGATCAAGACGATCGCGCTCAAGCTGCTGGCCGAGGGCGGCCCGGGCGCGATCACGCTGCGCGCGATCGCCCGGGAGATGGGCATGACCGCGAACGCGATCTATGGCTATTACGCGACCCGGGACGACTTGGTGAGCGTGCTGATCAGCGAGATCTACCTGTCCCTGGTGGAGGCCGCGGAAGCCGCTCGGGACCGGGTGCCGGTCGAGGACGCGGCGGGCCGAATGCTGGCCTGGGCGCGGGCGTTCCGGGAGTGGTCGCTGGCCAACCCGGAGGGCTTCCGACTGATCTACGGCGATCCCGTACCGGGTTACCAGGCACCGGTCGGCGGGGCCGCGTCCGAGGCGGGACACCGGGCCTGCGCCGGGCTCACCGGCCTGGTCGCCGCCGCGTGGCCGTCCGCCGAGGCGTTGCAGTCCGAGGACGCGTACGACTGGCCCGACTTCGACCCGACGCTGGTCGGGCTGATCCGCGCGGAGTTCCCCGACCTGCCACCGACCGCGGTCGCCCTCGCCCTCCGGGTGTGGGGCCGGCTGCACGGCTTGGTGTCCCTGGAGATCTACGGCCACCTACGCGGCCAGACCACCGACCCGGGCCGCATCTACCGCACCGAAATCCACGACCTCATCCGCTCCCTGGGCCTGACCCCACCACCCCGGACCCCGCCCGGCTAGGCCGAACACCCTTGCCCGCCACCGCGCTTGACCTCGACATCCCGAGCGTGCCCTCGATCGACACAAGCCGGGAAGACGCCCACATCGCGGATGACGACCCACGGCGATGTGTACGAAACGTGTACGCGGCTTCGGCGGCACAAGGCCGCTGCCCGAATCGTCGGACCCGTGACCAGCGGCGGAGCGGTGTTGCGCGGCGTGCCGTCAGGGGATCGAACCCTGAACCCGCGGATTAAAAGCTGGACAGCGGTGATGGTAGCGGGGGTTGGGGCGGGTAGCGGTGCGCAGTTCTGTCCGGATCTACACATCGCTGGGTCCCGCTGGTACCGCCTCGTGATGCGACGCGTGAGCACATCCGCTCACGCAGCCAGAGCCTTTGGGAGTGGTCCGTACCTGGTTGTTGGCCGTCCATCCGAACAATGGTGGATTGCCTGAGCAGGCATCCTGGCGCTGCCGGACGTTCGATTCTCCTGGGCTTCACATCATGACGCCCCTCTGACGCATAAATAACAGCAGGTCAGGGCGGGTTTTGGGACGGCCTTCGCGCTCCTGGGCCCTGCTGTCGTAGCAGTCGTGGTGAAGCCCAGCGGGACGGATTATGTCGAAGTAGACTTCGACGTAATCAGGCGCAGTCAATGTGTGGAGGATCCGATGGAGAACGGTCTGCTGGTCAAGCCAGGCGACGTGGTCGACCGGGACCGAGAGTGGAACCTTCTCGCGGAGTTCCTCGCTGATCCGGATCCCGCGATGCGGCTCGGCATCGTGTCCGGGCGACGGCGGCACGGGAAGTCGTACCTTCTGCAGGCCTTGTCCGAGCAGGTCGGCGGCCTGTATGTCACGGCGGTCCGGGAAGAGGGGCGGCTGCCTGCGATCCAGCGGTTCAGCGATGCGGTCGCTGCCCATGCCGGTCTGCGGTCCGGCAGTCTGCGCCTGACGGACTGGCGTGATGTGCTGTCCAACGCCCTGGATGTGACCGCCCGTTCACCGCACCCGCTGTTGGTGATCGACGAGCTGCCGTACCTGCTGCAGCACTCACCTGAGATTCCGGGCTTGCTACAGCAGCTTTACGACGAGCGTCAGCGTGGCGCGCGGCCGGGGGACGGGCCGGGCCCGCGGTTGATCCTGTGCGGTTCCGCGATGAGTGTCATGCATGAGCTGTTGTCGGGGACGAAGCCGCTGCGGGGCCGGGCCGTGGTCGACCTGCGCCTGGGGCCGTTCGACTACCGGGACAGCCGCACCTTCTGGCAGATCAAGGATCCACTGACCGCGTTGAAGGTGCACGCGGTTCTCGGCGGTGCACCCGGCTACCGGCCGGTGGCCGCCCGCCCGCATCCGGACGACGGCTTCGACGCCTGGCTCACCCGCACCCTCCTCGACCCGGGCCGCGCGGTGTACTCGCGCACCGAGACCGAGTACCTCCTGCGGGAGGACCCGCGGATCACGCAGCACACGCTGTACTACGACATCCTCACCGCCATCGCCCAGGGCGCCACCACCCCTACCAAGATCGGCGCGGCCCTTGAGCGTCCGCGCAACGCCGTTGCCCACCCTCTCGGGGTGCTGGAGTCGACCGGCTATATCCGTCGTGAGCAGGACATCCTGCGTACCCGGCACCCGGTCATCACGCTCGCGGACCCGGTCATCCGCTTCAACCAGCTGATCACGCTGCCGCAGGCGGCCGCAGTGGAGCAGGGCTTCGCCGAGCAGGTTTGGCAGCAGGCCGCCCCGACCTTCAACTCCAAGATCTTCGGACCACACTTCGAGGACCTGGCCCGCGACTTCACCCGCCGCTACGCCTACAGCCTGCTGCCCACAAGTCTGCCCGGCCCGGTCGGCACCACCGAGGTCGCCGACCCGGCCGCCCGGACCAAGCACGAGGTCGACGTCATCGCCCTGGCTGCCGGCGAACGACCGCAGTCCCCCCGCGCGAAGATCGCCCTCATCGGGGAGGCCAAAGCGACCGCCGCCCGCCGCGGCACCGGAGACCTGCAACGTCTGGAGCACATCCGCACTCTGCTGGCCGACCAGGGCTACGACACCTCCGGCACCACGCTGGCCTTGTACTCCCTGCACGGCTTCCACCCCGACCTGATCGAACTGGTGGGCCGACGTGACAACATCCTCCTGGTCGACCTGCCCACCCTCTACGGGGAGTAATTCGGTCTGGCGGAAGTGGCTCCGGACCGGCCCAGATTCCCTGGGCGATCCGGTGACCGGCTTCCCAGTGGAAGCGCCGTACCCGCCGCGACTCCAGTGCCGCGACCACCCGCAGCCACAGATCCTCCTGCATAGCAGGCGTCGGCCACCGCCTGTCCCCCCTCGATCAGCACCCGACGAGCAGGAGCGCGTCAGTCTCTGGTCGATATCCGACAATGTTGAGACCTCTCACCAAGATCTGCGCCAGTGGCCGGCCGAGCACGGGCTCCATCCAGCGACTCCCTGGCAGTCGAAGTCTCTCGGGCCCAGGCATTCAGACAGTTCCATACCCGACGTCACCATTAAGCGTGCTGCCGCAGGTCGACCGGGCCTTGGCCGAGGCCGTCGGTCGCATCGTTCCGCGCGCCGCGAAGGCCGTGGTCGAGTCCGCCGAAGACCAAGTCGCCGAGCCGACCGGTGAAGCCCGGCCGCTCCTTTGTGACCTGACACCGGGACGTCCGCTCACGCAAGCGGCCCCGGACCAGAGGTCCAGGGCCGTGAAGAAGACCGCAGCGCGCGATGTTCGTGCTGGTCAGAAGCCTAAAGCCGGCCCTGACGCGGGTGGGCCGTCAGGGGATCGAACCCTGAACCCGCGGATTAAAAGTCCGCTGCTCTGCCAATTGAGCTAACGGCCCGGTTGGGTGCTTGCGGTGTGATCCGCATTTGCCCACCGGCAGAGTACCGGTATCGGATCGAACATGCTGCGAGTATCCCCGGACACGCCGTGACCTGCGGGGATGTAGCGCGAGGGGTCGGGATGCCCGGTCGTCGGTGGGTCGGCTCGATCGAACGGGTCGAAGCGCCCGGCCGTCCGAACCCCTCCGGAACGGAAGGCACTGGATATGGCCGTCAAGCCCGTCGCCCGGATTCTGATCCTGGACTCGGCGCCCGATGAGTTCGTCGCAGACGAGTTGGAGCCGTTGTTGCGGGCGGGTTTCGAGGTGACGCTCAACCTGTGGCGCCTGGCCGACCGGGACGAGATTCGGAGACGGTGGGCGGGGCGGGTCGGGTTTCTTGATGTGGATGGGTTCGACGAGGGGCGGGTTGTCGATGCCGTCGTCGGGGACGGCGTCGGCTTCGATGTGATCAAGACCAGGGCGAATCTGCCGCTGCGGGAGCCGCTCCTGCGGGCCGCAACGGGACCGGGGCTGGATCGGCGGCTTCGGGTGATCGGGCAGGTGGGGGCCGGTACCGACAACATCGACAAGCACGCCGCCGGGGAGAGGGGCGTCGTGGTGACCCATACGCCGGGATTGAACGCCGCCGCCGTCGCGGAGCACGCCCTGGCGATGATCCTCGCGCTGACCAGGAACCTCGTCGCCCTCGACCGGGAGGCCCATCGGGCCCGCTGGCGTCCCGCCCGGATGTCGTTCCCGCCGGAACTGGCCGATCTGACGCTCGGGATCGTCGGACCGGGCCGGAGCGGGACGGAACTCGCGTGGCGTGCCCGGGCGCTCGGCATGGGCGTCACCGCCTTCGGATCACCGCGGTTCACCCCTGCCATGGCGCGGGAGGCCGGCATGGGGTTCGCGGCCTCGCTCGACGAACTGCTCGCCGGCGTCGATGTGCTCTCCCTGCACTGCCCGCTCTCCGAGGCGACGAGGGATCTGATCGGGGATCGGGAACTCGGTTTGATGCGCCCGGGGGCGATCCTGGTCAACGTCAGCCGTGGCGGCGTCGTCGACGAGGAGGCGTTGGCGCGGGCGCTCCGTGACGACGCGGCACCCCTGGCGGCTGCCGCGGTCGACGTCTTCGCCCTCGAACACGGCCGGTTCGCCTCACCACTGACGGGTCTCCCCAACGCGGTTCTCACGCCTCATGTCGCGGGCATGACCGGCACCGCGATCAGACGAGCGGCACGCACCCTCTCGGAGAACATCGTCGCGCTGATCGCAGGCCATCCGGAGGAAGTCCCGGTGGCCACGGCCCATCCGGAGGGAGTCCCGGTGGCCACGATCGAAGGATGACGACGTTTGGCCGACGCTCGAGCGCGATCGTCAGGACGCCTTCCGCCCCGCTATCGCCGCGTCGCCGGTGGGCCCGCGCGGCCCTGGTGTCGAGCGCGCTGGTCATGGGGCTCGACGGGGCCGCGATCATCGGGGTCTCGACCGCGGTGATGCGGCACCGGGTGGATCACGACGGCGGCGACGACCCGGTCGAGTCGTACGACCTCCACCTGGACATCCTCACCTGCGGCCCGCGGCCCGCGGTTCCGACCGGCCCGGTTCAGCGGCCGGCTCCGGCTCACAGGTCGGCGGAGGCCAATCGGGCGTCGGCGTCGGCGCGTGCGTCGTACTCGGCCCGGGCCCGTGCGATCTGTTCCTGGTGCTCCTCGGTCCAGGTGATCAGGGACCGGATCGTGGTGTGCAGCGTCGTGCCCATCGGGGTGAGCGCGTAGTCCACCCGCGGCGGGACCACCGGGTACACGGTGCGCCGCACCAGACCGTCGCGTTCGAGCTGACGCAGTGTCACGGTGAGCATGCGCTGGCTGATCCCGTCGATCGCCCGGCGCAGCTCGGTGAAGCGCAGTGTGCGGCTCTCCAGGATCGCGATCACCAGGAGCGACCACTTGTCGGCGACCCGGTCCAGGATCTGGCGTACCTCGCACCCTTCGCGGACGTCCCACTGATGCGCGTCGTAGTCGTGGTTACTCGTGCAGAGGGTCGGTTCCTTCGAAGTGCCTTCTTCCATGGGAGACGATGCTGCCCAAGGATGGGGGTGGTTACAAGAGGGAACCGGGTTCGTTCGGATAACCGACCTCCCGGAGCCTCGACCCCACCTCACCCGTGTCCAGCGTCCCCAGGGGCTGCCGCATGTCCGCATCCACGTCCTCGTCCACCGCTTCCGCCTCGTCCACTCCCTCCGTCCCACCCGCCTTCCTCCCGGCACCGAGCGAGGCGGGCTCGCCGAGAGCACCGCACACGCCGGCGGAGAACGACGCAGGACGGATGGGTGCCCGCGCGTGGGGCATGTTGATCGTGCTGTGTGGCGCGATCTTCCTGGAGGGCATCGACGTCGCGATGCTCAACGTGGCGCTGCCGACCATCCGCGAGGACCTGGGCATGTCCACCGGTGCGGTCAGCTGGGTGATGAGCGCGTACGTGCTCGCCTACGCCGGTTTCATGCTCCTGGGCGGGCGCACCGCCGATCTGCTCGGCCGGCGGCGGATGTTCCTCTTCTGGTTGACCGTGTTCCTGGTCTTCTCCGGTCTGGGCGGGTTCGCCACCGAGGGCTGGATGCTGATCGTCGCGCGCTTCGTGACCGGCGCCTCGGCCGCCTTCATGACTCCGGCCGGTCTGGCCATCATCACCACGAGCTTCCCCGAGGGGCCGCAGCGCAACCGGGCGCTGCTGTTCTACGCGGGCACCGCGGCGGGTGGCTTCTCACTGGGCCTGGTGATCGGCGGCCTGTTGACCGCGATCGACTGGCGTCTGGTGTTCTTCGTACCGGTCGTGCTGGCCGCGGTGATCCTGGTGGTGGCGTCGGCGCTGATCCCCAAGGACGGCCGACCCGAGCGCAACGGTCAGGGCTTCGACGTCGCGGGCGCGATCAGCGTGACCGGCTCGATGTTGTTGCTGGTGTACGGCGTGGTCCGGCTGGAGCACCCGGCACACGGCTGGGGCTGGACGATCGCGGTCTTCGCGGGCGGGATCGCGCTGCTGGTCGTGTTCGTGGCCGCCGAACGGCGGGCCGGCACGCCGCTGGTGCGGCTCGGCATCCTGCGCTCGGGCGCGCTGGTGCGGGCCAATCTGGGCGCGATGTTGTTCGCGGGCTCGTTCTTCGGGTTCCAGTTCGTCGCGGTGTTCTACCTCCAGGAGGTACGCGGCTGGTCGACCCTGGAGACCAGCTTCGCACTGCTGGCGGTCGGCGTGGACGCGGTGCTCGCGCCGACGGTGACGCCGCGGTTGGTCGATCGGTTCGGCAACCTGCGGGTGATCCTGGGCGGGATGTTGCTGGCCGCGCTGGCGTACGCGCTGTTCCTGTCGATCGACGCGGACACCTCGTACGCGGCGATGTTCCCGACGATGTTGTTGCTCGGGCTCGCCTTCTCGCTGGCGTACGGGCCGCTCACGATCACCGCGACGGACGGCATCGAGGAGGACGAGCAGGGTCTGGCCGGCGGACTGCTGTACACCGCCTTCCAGTTCGGCGCTGCGCTGGGCCTGTCCGCCGTGACGGCGGTGCTGGCCGGCGCGGGCGGCTCGGAACTGGACGGCTTCCGGACGGCGTTGCTCGTGCCGCTGGCGGGCGTGCTGCTGGGCGCGGTGGTCACCACGTTCGGTCTGCGCGGGCGGGCACGGGTGCCGGTCGGCTAGGTCCTGTCCGGCCGCGGGGTTTCGGGCACGGTGCCGCTCGCCGAGCGTACGGATCGGCGAGCGGCACCGCGTCACGCCGACGTGGAGGTCGAGAGCGTGGCGGTGGTGGTGGCGGCGGTCGCGGGTGCGGGTACGTGCCGTGCGGTCACGCCGCCCGCGTGCTTGGACCGGCGCACACCGATCATCAGCACGGTGATCGCGGCTGCCACGAACATCCCCACCCCCGCGATGGTCATGCACAGGTGCAGCGCGTCCGCGAAGCTCTCGCCGACGGCGGACAGTGCCTTTTCGGTGGCCTCGGGGGCCAGGCCCAGATGGCCGGCCGCCGAGACGCCGTCGGCGGAGACCGCCGCGTCGACGTGGTCGCGGTCGGTGGCGGACAGGCCCGAGCCGGCCAGGTGGTCCGGCAGGACCACGACGATCCGGCTGGTCAGCACCGCGCCCAGGACGGCCGGGCCGAGCGCGCCGCCGAGTTGGCGCAGGGTGTTGTTGTCCGCGCTGGCCATGCCCGCCAGGTGGTGCGGCACGCTGGTCACCGCGACCGAGGTGATCGGCGTCATCACGAACGCGAAGCCCACCCCGATCACCGCGAGCGGTCCGACCAGCGCGGCGAATCCGGTGTCCGGTTCCAGGGTGTTCAGGGTCAACATGCCGATGCCGGTGATCACCAGCCCGGCGGTGAGCAGGGCGCCGGAGGCGATCCGGCCCATCAACCGGCCGACGATCGGGCCGATCAGCACGGTGAGCCCGTTGATGAGCAGGAACCGGTAGGCGATCTCGAGTGCGCTCGGCCGCTGGACGTTGCCGAAGAACAGGCTGCGCGAGAAGACGATCCCGACCAGGCCGAACATGGTGAGCATGGTGACCACACCGGCGCCGGTGAACGCGCGCGAGGAGAACAGCCTGAGCGACCACATCGGGGTCGCCGAGCGGTGCTCGATCACGATGAACGCGGCCAGGCCCAGCACCGCGAGCGCGAACGCGGCCAGGACCGGGCCGTCGGTCCAGCCGATCGTGCCGCCCTCGATCACGCCGTAGATCAGGCCGGTGATCGCGATGATCGCGGCGATCTGGCCCGGGACGTCGATCGCCCGGCCGTGCGGCGACCGGGAGTCCTCCAGGAGGATCGCCGCGACCAGGACACCGATCAGGCAGACCAGCACGATCGGCGCGAAGATCCAGCGCCACGAGGCGTGTTCGAGGATGATCCCGCTCAGCAGCGGGCCCAGCGACAGGCCCAGGCCCAGGGACGCGGCCCACGCGGAGATGGCCTTGGCGCGGGCCCGGAAGTCCGGATAGGCGTGGCTGATCAGCGCCAGGCTGGAGGTGAGCAGGGCCGCGCCGCCCGCGCCGGACAGTGCCTGGCCCACCCAGACCTGGGTGACGCTGTGCGCGGTGAGGTTGGTGGCCGAGCCGATCGCGAGCAGGGCGAGGCCGGCCGGGAACGCCTTCTTGCGCCCGTACAGGTCGCCGATCAGGCCGAAGGTCAGGCTCAGTGCCGCCATCGGCAGGATGAAGATGTCGCTGATCCACTGGAGATCGCTGGTGGACGCGTGCAACCCGCGCGCGATGGTGGGCAGGGACACCGCCACCCCGCCGATCGGCACGTACGAGGCGAACACGCCCAGACAGGCGAGCACGACGGTGAGCGCGGGGCGGGCCACGGCCGAGGTCGGCGGCGAACTCGCGGAGGACATGGGCGTGTAGACGGGATCGGCCGGGACCGCCGCGCGGCGGATGTCTCGCGGATCGGTCGGGGCCGACCGGCTCGCGGCGTCACCCGCACCGGGCGTCACCTGGTGTCACCCGGCGTCGGCCGAATCGGGCATGCGCAGCGCGGGAGCCAGCCGTTCCTCGGTGACGGCGATCAGGAACACCGGGATCGTCGCCGCCGCGGCGAGCGCGAACACCAGGAACGCGGCGCGTACCCCGAACCACTGCGCGAGGACGCCGATCAGGCCCGCGCCGACCGGCAGCGCACCCCAGCCGAGCAGCCGGGAGGCACCGCTGTACCGGCCCATCATGTGCTCGGGAACCAGGTTCTGACCGATCAGCCGGTAGTTCACCGACCACAGCGTGCCGCCCATGCCGCCGACGAAGGCCGCGCCGGCCACCGCCCACAGGTCGGTGGTCACCGCCGGCACCGCCATCATCGCCACGGTGCCGATCAGGTCGGCGAGCAGCACCCGACGGTGGCCGATCAGTCGGTTGAGCCGACCGACGAGCACCGCGCCGAGCAGGCCGCCGACGCCCAGCGCGCTCAGCACGACCCCGTACTCGCGGGCGGACAGGTGCATCAGGTCGTGCGCGACCAGCGGCATCAGAGCCAGCCAGGCGCCCCAGCTCGCGAACAGCACGGTGAGGATGAGCGACATCGTGCGCAGCAGGCGATCGCGCCAGAGGAAGCCCAGACCGGCGCCGATCTGCCGACCGATGGACTCGGCGGCGACACCGGCTCCGGGCGTACCGGTCGACGGCTCGCCCGCAGCGTCGTCCGCGCCCGGGTCGGCCCGGCGTACGGCCCGGAAGCGGCCGGTGAGCAGGAGCAGCAGCAGGCTCGCGGCGAGGTAGGCGACCCAGGTCGCACCGAGCGCGAGGCCGGTGCCGGCGGCGAGCAGCAGGCCGCCCACGAACGGTCCGGCGAACTCGTTGGCGGCCGTCTCGACACCGGTGATCAGCGCGTTGGCGCGTTCCCGGTCCGCGCGCGGCACAATCGCCGGGATCAGTGCCGAGGTCGAGGTCAGCGCGATCACCTCGGCCACGCCCAGGACCAGCCCGCCGATCGCGAGCACGGCGACGGTGACCCGGCCGGCGAGCACGATCGTGATCAGCCCGCCGATGGCGAGCAACCGCAGCCCGTCGGCCAGCCACAACAACCTGCGCCGATCGGCGCGGTCCACCAGTACGCCGACGGGCAGCGCGAACAGCAGCCACGGCAGGGTCAGGGTCAGCGAGACCAGGGAGATCAGCGCCGGGGAATCGGTACTGCGGGTGGCCAGCACCGGCAGCGCGATCTTGGTGATCCCGTCCGCCAGGTTGGTGACGAGGGTGAAGGCCAGCAGGACGGCGGTGTTCCGGGTGCCGGGCGGGCTCGGCGCCGGGCTCGGCTCGGGCTTCGGTCGCGGCGTGGGCTTCGGCTCGGGCTCGGGCTTCGCAGGAGCCGGCCGGTTGCGGTCCCGCTCGCGTTTCGGGGCGGTCGGCACGGTTCGGACGTTCTGCGGGGCCATCGCATGTCCTAACTACCCAAAGGCTTTCACCGGTTAGTGCGCCGCGTCGATGGTGACATCGGCACGCACGACACGTCAACCGGTAAACTCGATAGCCGGTTAGCGCGGCGGTAGACTGGTGCCCGGGCCGCACCGAGGTCGCGACGCGCCGCGAACGCGGCCCGGCCCGACCGGACCCGACGCGCACCATGGAGGCCCCGATGCTCGAAGCACCCGCTTCGGCAGTGCTGATCCAGGCATTCGTGAACACTGTCGACGTCGAACTCGGTACGGACGAACTGGTCACGCCGTCCCGACTCGGCGCGTGGCTGGTCGCCTGGGAACTGCTCGACCCCCGTGCCGGGCTCGGCCAGGCGGACCTCGACGCGGCGCTACGACTGCGCGCCGGCCTGCGGGAGAGGCTCGGTGTACCGGTCGGTGACGTGCCCGATCCGCAATCGCTCCGGCAGGCCGACGAGGTGCTGCGCGCCCTGCCGGTGGTGTTCGAGTTGGGCACCGGCGAGCCACCCGGGCGCTTCGTACCGAGTCCGGAACTGCCGCCGGTGGAAGGGGCGTTGGCCCGACTCGCGATCGCCTGGGGCGACCTGGTCGGCACCGGCGAGTCGACCCGGCTCAAACGCTGCCCGGAGCACGCTTGCGCGTGGGTGTTCTGGGACGTGTCCAAGAACCGCAGCCGACGCTGGTGCTCGATGCGCGTCTGCGGAAACCGCACCAAGGCCCGCCGCTACGCGGCCAAGCACGCGCCGTCGCCTCGAAAGCAGGACGCGGTGGACGTGGAGCCGATCGGTCCTGCGGGCTCTTGATCTGAAGTTCGGTTGAAGTTGCAGGCTGGTCCCATGACTACGACCGATGGCAATGGACCGGTACGGGAAGTCGAGATCGCGGCGATCAAGCGGGTGATCGCAACGCTCGAACACGCACATCCGCCCCGACGTCGCGGCGGTCAAGGTGCACGCCCAGTACCTGACGCTCGACGGTCGGCCCACCGGGAACCCGGGCACGCCGCTCTATGTCATGGCGAAGGAGGCGGGACGCCGGCTCTTGGTCGCCTGCCAGAACACGGAGATCCTCGACGTGTGAGCCGAGACGGACCGGCGGTGCGGGTGGCGGTGCGGATGGGCGGGCGTACGGTCGGCCGGTTCGTGTGCTTCACCCGATCGAAGGGCTGAGCGCCTCCGTCGCGGGTGTCGCGTCTTCGGCCGACGCCGAGGCTGTCGCCGATGCCGATGCCGTGATGGTGGCCAGTTCGGCGAGGGCCCGGGCGTCCGGGCTGTGTTCGGGGGCGCAGAAGATGTGGATTTCCAGGCCGGTCTCGCCGGACGGGACGGGTACCCGCAACGTCTCGTAGTCCAGGTGCATCAGGCCGACCCGCGGGTGTCGCACCTGTTTGCGGCCCGCCGAGCACATCAGCACCTTGCCGGTCGCCCAGATCCGCCGGAAGTCGGCGCTGTGCGCGGACAGTTCGGTGATCAGCTCGGCCAGTTCCGGATCGCCCGGGTAGAGCCCGGCGGCGACTCGGAGCTGGCCCACCGCGTCGCCC
This sequence comes from Embleya sp. NPDC025285, assembly GCF_055558835.1. NCBI lineage: Bacteria > Bacillati > Actinomycetota > Actinomycetes > Kitasatosporales > Streptomycetaceae > Embleya > Embleya sp. NPDC025285. The sequence goes on along the minus strand of NZ_JBVHLU010000014.1, from coordinate 119,215 downwards.
GCCCGCTCCTCCCACTCGGGGAAGACGACTCGGGAGCCGGGGTCGAGGAAGAAGTACCGGGCGTTGTTCGGATCCCGGCGGCCCGGGTCGGCCAGGCCGCCGACCAGCTCGGCGCCCAGGTCGTTCCAGGCCACCACGTCCAGGCGATGGTTCGTCACGAAGGCCGGCAACCGGGTCATCGAGTCCAGCACCTGTTGCAGCAGCGGGCTGACCCGGGTCGCGGGCGCCGGATCGCGCTTGGCGGCGGTCAGCGTGGTGAGGTGCCGGCGCTCGGCGGCGTCGAGGCCGAGCGCCCTGGCGAGCGCGTCCAGCACCTCGGGGGAGGGCTGGGTGGCCCGGCCCTGTTCGAGCCGGACGTAGTAGTCCACGCTGATCCCGGCGAGCTGGGCCAGCTCCTCGCGACGCAGCCCGCGTACCCGCCGTCGGCCGCCGCCGACGAGTCCGACGTTCTCCGGGGCGATCCGCTCGCGGCGAGCGCGCAGGAAGCCGCCGAGCGCGCGCCGGGTGTCGCCGACGCCGTCGACGGCCCCTGAGGTGCGGTTCTCCATGTCGTCGGTGCGTTCGGTGCGTTCGGTGCGTTCGGTGCGGTTCACGCCGTTCATATGGTCCAGTATGCGTGGCCCTCGCGGCGCCCGGGCGGTGCGTGCGTGGCCCGGCGCACCGGCGCCGCGTCTCGTCCCGTCTGCCGTGCCCTGCCGTCCCGTTCCTGGTCTTCGGAGTACCAGGAACGCCATTCCGCCGGTTGAACCGGGTACTGGCTGCCCCGGCGCGTCCGGGAGAGCGTTGCGTCATGACCGAAACCACGTCGCAGTCGCACCAGCACCAGCAGCAGTCCGGCCGGACCGAGGAGCCGAAGAAGATCCTCGTCGTCAGCGCCCACCCGGAACCCCGGTCGCTCAACGCCGCCTTGGCCGCCTTCGCGGTCGACGAACTGCGCGCCGCGGGCCACGAGGTGCGGGTGTCGGACCTCTACGCGATGAAGTGGAAGGCGAGTGTGGACACCGACGACTTCCCGAGCCGGGACCCGGAACAACGGTTCGCGGTGATGGCCGACTCGGAGCAGGCCACGCTGGCCGGGCGCCTGGCGGCGGACATCGCCGTCGAGCAGGAGAAGGTGCGCTGGTCGGACGCGGTGATCCTGCAGTTCCCGATGTGGTGGTTCTCGGTGCCCGCGATCATGAAGGGCTGGATCGACCGGGTGTTCACCGCCGGATTCGGCTACGGTCCGGCGGTCCCGCCGCCGTACAGCGAAGGCGCGCTGGCCGGGCGGCGTGCGCTGGTGTCGGTGACGGCCGGTGCCCGGGAGTCGGCGTTCTCCGACCGGGGTATCCACGGGCGGTTGGCGGATCTGCTGTACCCGATGCAGCACGGCCTGTTCTGGTTCGCCGGCATGACGCCGCTGGAACCGTTCGCGGTGTTCGGCGCGCACGACGTGTCGGAGGAGCGGTTCGAGGCGGCGAAGCTGGAGTTCGGGCGACGCCTCGAAGGGCTCTTCACCGACGAGCCGGTCGCGTTCCGGTCGCTGGTCGGTGGCGACTACGACCACGACATGCGGCTGCTGCCGGGTGTCGAGGTGCCGGGGACGACCGGGACGGATCTGCACGTCCGGCCCGCGTGACCCGGACGGCCGCCCACGCGGTTACCCGGGTCGACCTCGGCCTGCATGCGACTCCACGCGGCAGGATGAGTGTGATCCGGAAAGTCGGTTGGTCGGTGCCGAGTGCTCGGGATATCGTCGAGGGATGTACTTCCTTCAGTTCTACGGCTGACACCGGCGAGGGCCGTGCCCTCGATCGGCCCGCACCGGGTGGCGCCCGCATCGTGCGCCGACGCCCGGGTGGTCGGGCTGCCGTGTCCACCCGCCGTAGATCCGAAACGAGAACTCCCATGTCACGTCGCCGTGCGCACATCGCGATGATCGGCATCCCCGCCGTCAGCCATGTCCTGCCCAGCCTCGAAGTCATCCGCGAACTGGCCGATCGCGGCCACCGCGTCAGTTACGCCAACGACCCCGCCGTCGCCGAACTGATCGCGCCGACCGGCGCCGAGTTCGTGCCGTACCGCTCCACGCTGCCGGTCGCCGACAACGACTGGCCGGCCGATGCGATCGCCGCGATGGGTGTGTTCCTGGACGACGCGATCCAGGCGCTGCCGCAACTGCGCGCGGCGTACGACCACGACCCGGCGGACCTCTACCTCTACGACATCGGCGCGTACGCCGCCCGCGCGCTGGCCGAGCGTCAGGACCGGCCGATCGTGCAACTGTCGCCGACGTACGTGGCCTGGCGCGGGTACGAGGACGAAGTGCTGCCCGGAATGAAGCAGTTGCCGGGCGCGGACGCGTATTGGGCGCGCTTCGCCGCCTGGCTGGCGGAAGCCGGTGCGACCACCACGGACGTGGACACGTTCGGTGGACGGCCGCGCCGGGTGGTGGCCACCGTCGCGCGCGCGATGCAGCCGAACGCGGAACTCGTGGACCCGGACGTGGTCGACTTCGTCGGCCCGTGCCTGGGCCGCCGTGAGGATCAGGGGGAATGGACCCGCCCGGTCGGCGCGGAGCGGGTGCTGCTGATCTCGCTGGGCTCGGCCTTCACCCGACAGCCGGAGTTCTACCGGCGGTGCCTCGCCGCCTTCGGCGACCTGCCGGGGTGGCACGTGGTGCTCCAGATCGGCCGGCACACCGACCCGGCGGACCTCGGCGTACTCCCGGCCAACGTGGAACTGCACTCCTGGGTGCCGCAGTTGGCCATTCTGCGGCAGGCCGACGCGTTCGTCACGCACGCGGGGATGGGCGGCAGCGGCGAAGGGCTGATCACCGGTGTGCCGATGATCGCCGTACCGCAGGGCGTCGACCAGTTCGGCAACGCGGATCGGCTGGTCGAGCTGGGCGTGGCCCGCCGCCTGGACACCGAGGACGCCACGCCGGAAGCCCTGCGCGGCGCGCTCCTCGCGCTGACCTCGGACCCGGAGGTGGCCGCGCGCTCCGCCGGACTGCGGGCCGATGCCCTCGCGGAGGGCGGTACCCGTCGCGCGGCCGACCTGATCGAGGCCGAACTGGGCTGAATCGGGGCGGCCAGCCGGGCTCAACCCGCCCGGCCGGCCGCCTTGGCCAGGTCCTCCATGGTGAGCTTGATCAGGTCCGCGCCGTACGCCATCGCCTGCCGCATCGGCTCCACGACACCGTCGGGAAGTACGTCGCGGGTCCAACTGAAGACGCAGCGGCCCTCGGCCGTCGGCCGCACCCGCATGGTCGCCCGGTCGTGGGTGGGCGTGACACTGCCGCCGGTCACCGCATAGGTGAAGCTGCGCTCCTCGGCATCGAGCTCGATCAGGCGCTCGCGGGCGGTCATGCCGTTGGCGAAGGTGACGAACCGTGTGCCCGGCTCCTCCAGCCGGCTGTCCACGACGAACCCGGGAGCCATCCGCACCGGCCCCGTCTCGAACTCGCCGATGATCGCCCAGACGTCATCGGCGTCGGCTTCGACGATGCGCTCTTCTTGGATGCGCGTCACGGCAATCCTCCGGTCCGAATCGAAACATCAAAGGCGCGATACACGCCCACACCGAGCCTGCCGCCCACGCGCCCCCGGGTCTTGAACATCCTTGCGCGGACCACGCGGGGTGGCCGGGGGCGATGTGCGGCGGGGCGAGCACGGGCGTGGAGTTCGGGTGAAGGCGGGTCGCGGGTGGAGCGGGCGCCGGCCCGAGCGGGGTGGCGGTGGCGTGCCGTGCGGCCGACGCGGGGGTGCTGTCGGGGGGGCGGGCGTAGCGTGGAGGTGTGTTGTCCGTGGTGGATGTTGTCGATCGGCCCGCGTTTGTGGTGAGTGCGGTGCGGTGCCGGAGTGACCATCGGGACTGGACATCGCCCGAGGAGCGTGACGACCACCGGATCGTGCTGGTGCGCAGTGGCCGATTTCGGCGTTGGGTCGACGGTGTCGACGTCGACCTGGATCCGACCGTCGGCTATGTCGGCGTCCCGAAGCAGGAGGAGCGTTTCGCGCACCCCGCCGGTGGCGACGTGTGTACGTCCGTGCGGGTCGCGCCGGAACTGTGGGCGGACGCGGCGGGCGAGCCGGGTCGCGGTCCCGCGTGCTCGGCGCTGTACGTCGACGCGGCGCTCGACCTCGCGCACCGGCGGTGTCTGTCGGCCGCCGAGGACGGCGATGTCGACTACGCGCTGGCCGAACAGGTGCTGACCCTGATTCGGTGCGCGGTCGACCGGATGGCGGCGCGACCGCGTCCGGTCGAGTCGGCGCCCGACGACCGGCGGCTGGTTGCGGCGGCGCGCGAGGCGATCACGACCGGCGACGCCGCCTCCGGCGCGTTGCTCTCGCTGGCCCAGTCGATCGGGGTGTCACCGTTCCGGCTGAGTCGGGTGTTCTCCCGGGAGATGGGTGTTTCGATCACCCGATACCGGAACCGGGTTCGGCTCGGTTCGGTGCTGGATCGGTTGGAGGCCGGTGAGGTCGGCTTGGCCGTACTCGCCGTCGACCTCGGTTTCGCCGACCAGGCGCACCTTTCCCGGACCGTGCGGAAGGAACTCGGGTACACCCCCACCGCGCTCCGGCGATTGCTCGCCCCGGCGGCGCCGGGGGAGGCGCTCACCCGGTGAAGCGGCGGTGTCGCCGGCGGGCACCGATTCGTATGCGCTCGGGGTGTCCCCGCAGTCGGTCGGGCGGGACCGGACGCGGGTGCCGAGGGCGGGTACCCGGCGCGGTTTCCATCCGGTGGAGCACGTGGGGAGGCGATCCGCGCCGCCCGAAGCGCCGAGAGCGCCCGAAGCGCCCCGGGCGTCGGCTTGCCGCCGTGCTCGGGGCGCTTGCTGTCGGGAGGCGTCGGAACGGGTGCGCGGTCAGCCCTTGAGCGCGAGCGCGACCGTGTCCGCGAGCGGCGTGGTCGGGCGACCCAGCAGGCCGGACAGGTCGCCGGTGACGCCGGCGAGCGCGCCGTCGGAGATCTGGACGTCGGCGTCCACGATCAGCTCGACGAGGAACGGCGGGAGGCCGACGCCGTTGAGTATCTCGGTGTACTGCTCGGCCGGCAGGTTCGCGTACGCGATCTCCTTGCCGCTCTGCTTCGCCGCCTCGGCGGCCAGCTCGGCCAGGCTCCAGTTGTGGTCGCCGGTGAGTTCGTACACCTTCCCGGCCTGGTCGTCGCTGCGCAGCACGACGGCCGCGGCCTCGGCGAAGTCGGCGCGCGAGGCGGACGCGATCCGGCCCTCGCCTGCGGAGCCGGCGACCGCGCCGCGCTCGACGGCGCCGGCCAGCGAGCCGGTGTAGTTCTCGGTGTACCAGCCGTTGCGCAGCAGCACGGCGGGCAGGCCGGTGGCCGCGATCCGCGCCTCGGTGTCGCGGTGCACCCGGGACAGGCCCAGCGGGCTCTCGCTCGCGGCGTAGATGGAGGTGTAGATCAACTGTCCGACCCGCGCCTCGGCGGCGGCGGCGACCACGGCGGTGTGCTGGGCGATCCGGTCCGCCTCTGGACCGTTGCTGGACACGAACAGCAGCTTGTCCGCGCCGGTGAAGGCCGGCACGAGGGTCTCCGGCCGTTCGTAGTCGGCCTCGCGCACCTCGACCCCGCGGGTGGCGAGGTCGGCGGCCTTGGCCGGCGTACGTACCGCGGCGACGATCTCCGAGGCGGGGGTGCCGCGCTCCAGCAGGGCGTCGATGACGAGGCGGCCGAACTGCCCGGTGGCTCCGGTGACGACGATCATGGCGAGCTTCCTCTCTTCCGCGCCGAACCCGTCGTCCGGCCGCTGTCCAAACGATTGCACTAACTTTTCGAAAGCGCAAGCGTCAGGAAAGTGCAGCACTTTCGAAAGTGCTGACTCGGAGGTAGCCTCAAAGCATGCAGACGCAGCCGCAGACGCACACGACGAAGGGGGCAGCGATGGAAACCGAGACCGAGACCGGGCCGGACCCGACCCCGGAGTTCGAGTTCGACGTGTTCGCGAAGGCGTGTGTCTCGCGTGCGGCCATGGAGCACATCACCGGCCGCTGGGGCGTGCTGGTCCTGGGCGGGCTGTACGACGGCCCGATGCGCTTCAACGCGCTGCGCCGCAGGGTCGACGGGGTCAGCGAGAAGATGCTGGCGCAGACCTTGCAGGCGCTGGAGCGGGACGGCTTCGTGCTCCGAGAGGTGCACAGCGCGATCCCGCCCCGGGTGGAGTACACGCTCACCGAACTGGGCGCCGCGACGGCGGCCAAGCTGCTCGACCTGATCAAGCACCTGGAGGGCCACATGGCGCAGGTGCTGATCGCGCGCGAGGAGTACGACCGCACGCACACCTGAGCACCCCGCGCCCGGTCGCCGGTCGCCGGTCGCGGAGACGATCGAGGGATCCGCGGACAGAGCCGAGGGTCGGCGGAGACGGCCGAGGGGTCGGGAGCACGAGGGTTACGCTCGTGCTCCCGACCCCTCGGTCGGTCCGGTCCGTTCGGGACCGGCTCAGATGCTCCAGACCCCCGCGCCCAGCATCGACTTGATCTCGCCGGCGAGGCCGCCCTCGGGGTTGACCCGGAAGTCCAGGTTGTAGCGGGTGCGCATGCGCGCGCTCTCCAGGATCAGGTGCACCGGGTTGTCCCCGGGGTGTGAGGAGAGCACCCGCTTGATGTCCTTCACCAGCTTCTCGTTGACCTTGGTGGTGGGCAGCCGCAGGCACACCGGGGCCTTGCCGCCGTGTTCGGCCGAGCCGATGTCGAGCGGGACCAGTTCGGAGCCGAACACGCTCAGCGCGCCGTCGCGTTCGTTGAGCCGGCCCTTGATACTGACCGCGACGTCCTCCTCCAGCGCGTGCGCGACCAGCGTGTACGACTGCGGGAAGAACAACACCTCGATCTCGCCGTCGTGGTCGGCGAGGTTGATCATCGCCCACGGCGAACCGCTCTTGTTGACCTTGCGTTGGATGCCGGTGATCAGGCCCGCCAACTGCACCTGGCCCTCGGTCCGGCCCGAGTTCTTCAGCTCGGTGATCGAGGTGTCGCGGTGTCGGGACAGGATGTGCTCGGCGCCGTCGAGCGGATGCGCGGAGACGTACAGGCCGAGCATCTCGCGCTCGGTGGCCAGTTTGAGCTTGCGCGGCCACTCCTGGTCGGTGAGCGTGAAGTCGAGCCCGACGGCCGGTTCCGCGGTGGCCTCGTCGCCGCCGCCGAACAGGTCGTACTGACCCGCCGCCTCCTGCTTCTTCAGGCCCACCACCGCGTCCAGGGCCTGTTCGTGGACGTCCACCAGGGCCCGGCGGGTGTGCCCGAGGGCGTCGAACGACCCGGCCTTGACCAGTGATTCCACCGCGCGCTTGTTGCACGCGGGCAGGCCGATCTTGGTCAGGAAGTCGGCGAACGAGTTGAACTTCCCCTTGCTCGTACGCGCTTCGACGATGTCGTTGATCACGTTGTCGCCCACGTTGCGGATCGCCCGCAGGCCGAATCGCACGTCGGAGCCGACGGCGGTGAAGTCGGCCACGGACTCGTTGACGTCCGGCGAGAGCACCCGGATGCCGGCCGACCTGGCGTCGGCCAGGTACATGCCCATCTTGTCCTTTTCATCGCCCACCGAGGTGAGCAGCGCGGCCATGTACTCGGCGGGGAAGTTCGCCTTGAGATAGGCCGTTTGGTACGACACCAGGCCGTACGCGGCCGAGTGCGACTTGTTGAACGCGTAGCCGGCGAACGGGACCAGTACGTCCCACACCGCCTGGATCGCCTCGTCGCCGTAGCCGCGTTCGCGACAACCCGCCTGGAACGGGATGAACTCCTTCTCCAGGACTTCCTTCTTCTTCTTGCCCATCGCCCGGCGCAGCAGGTCGGCCTGGCCGAGGCTGTAGCCGGCCAACACCTGCGCGGCACGCTGCACCTGCTCCTGATACACGATCAGACCGTAGGTGGGGCCCAGCACTTCGTTGAGCGGCTTCTCCAACTCCGGGTGAATGGGCGTGATCTCCTGCTGCCCGTTCTTGCGGAGTGCGTAGTTGATGTGCGAGTTCATGCCCATCGGACCGGGCCGGTACAGCGCGGAGACCGCGGAGATGTCCTCGAACTCGGTGGGCTTCATCAGCTTGAGCAGCGCGCGCATGGGGCCGCCATCGAGCTGGAACACGCCCAACGTGTCGCCCCGGGACAGCAGTTCGAACGTGGTCGGGTCGTCGAGCGGGATCTTCTCGATGTCGACGTCGACACCCCGGTTGGCCTTGATGATCTTGATGGCGTGATCGATGATGCCCAGGTTCCGCAGACCCAGGAAGTCCATCTTGACCAGACCCATCGCCTCACACGACGGGTAGTCGAAGCCGGTGATGATCACGCCGTCCTTGTCCCGCCGGTGCAGCGGGATCAGGTCGATCAGCGGCGTCGAGGACAGGATGACCGCGGCGGCGTGCACACCGGTGCCGCGGGTCAGGCCCTCGATGCCGCGCGCGGTGTCGATCACCATCTTCACTTCGGGGTCGGACTCGTACAGCGCGCGGATCTCGCCGGCCTCGGTGTAGCGCGCGTGGTCCTTGTCGAACATGCCCGCCAGCGGCATCGACTTGCCCATGATGTCCGGCGGGTACGCCTTGGTGATGCGGTCGCCGGTGGCGAACGGGAAGCCCAGGATCCGGCTGGAGTCCTTGATCGCGGCCTTGGCCTTGATCGTGCCGAAGGTGTTGACCTGTGCGGTGTAGGCGGAGCCGTACTTCTCGGTGACGTAGCGCACCATCTGGTCGCGCTGGCGGTCGTCGAAGTCGATGTCGACGTCCGGCGGGTTGATGCGCTCGGGGTTGAGGAAGCGCTCGAACAGCAGGTCGTAGTCGAGCGGATTCAGGCCGGTGATGCCGGTGAGGTAGGCGACCATCGATCCGGCCGCCGAGCCGCGGCCGGGGCCGACGGGGATGCCGTTGTCCCGGGCGTACTGGCAGATGTCGGCGACCACGAGGAAGTAGGAGTCGAAGCCCATGGGCGTGATCACGCCCATCTCCAACTCGATCCGGTCCAGCACCTCCTGGCTCGGGTTGTCGCCGAACCGGTGCTTGAGGCCCGCGGCGATCTTCTTGCGCAGGTACGTCGCCTGCGTCTCGCCCTCCGGGACGTCGAACTGCGGCATCCGGTTGACCTCGGCGAACACCTCGTCGTAGGGCAGGATGCGCTCGGCGATCGCGAGGGTGTTGTCGCAGGACTCGGGCACCTCGGCGAACAGCCGGCGCATCTCGTCGGAGGTCTTGATGTAGTAGCCGGTGCCGGCGAACTTGAACCGGTTCGGGTCGGCCTTGTTCTTGCCCACGCCCACACACAGCAGCGAGTCGTGCGCGTCGGCCTGGTCCTCGGTGACGTAGTGCGAGTCGTTGGTGGCCAGGAGCGGGATGCTCAGTTCCTTGGCGATCCGCAGCAGGTCCTGACGCACGGTGCGCTCGATGTCGAGGCCGTGGTCCATCAGTTCCAGGAAGTAGTTCTCCTTGCCGAAGATGTCCTGGTACGCCGAGGCCGCCTTGATCGCCTCGTCGTACTGGCCCAGGCGCAGCCGGGTCTGCACCTCGCCGGACGGGCAGCCGGTGGTGGCGATGATGCCCTCGTGGTGCTGCGCGATCAGCTCGCGGTCCATCCGGGGCTTCATGTAGTAGCCCTCGATGGACGCCAGGCTGGAGAGCCGGAACAGGTTGCGCAGGCCCTGGGCGTTCTCCGCCCACATCGTCATGTGGGTGTACCGGCCGCCACCGGAGACGTCCTTGCCGCCCTCGCCGTCCTCGCTCGGGGCGCGCTTGCCGCCGGGTGCCCAGAACTCGGGGCGGCGGGCGTGCCGGGTGCTGGGGGCGACGTACGCCTCGATGCCGATGATCGGCTTGACGCCGTGCTTCTTGGACGTGCCCTGGAACTCGTAGGCGCCGAACATGTTGCCGTGGTCGCTCATGGCCACCGCCGGCATGCCCTGGCGGGCCACCTCGGCGAACAGCTTGTCGTTCTTCGCCGCTCCGTCCAGCATCGAGTACTCGGTGTGGACATGCAGGTGAACGAACGAGTCAGACACGGTGTGTGAGGCTCCTCGAAGGGGGCGGCGGGGACCATCCACCATAACGCGGCGGAGGCCGGCAACCGGGTGTCCGAGGCGGGTGTCCACGCCTGTCGGCGAAGGCTTTTCCGAGTCGTTTCCGACCCGTATCCGAGTGGCCCCGGAGTGGCCCGCGAAGTGGTCTGTGCGGTGGTTCGGCGGGGTTTGGTGGGGGTTCGCGAAGGGGGTCAGCGGGCGTCGGCGGGCTCCTCGGCGGGAGCGTGGGGGTGCGGGTGGGTGTGCGCTCGGGCGGCTTCGGCGGCGGCGTGTGCGGCGGCTTCGCGGCGGCGTAGCGGGGGGAGGGTGGGCGGTGGTTGGCGGCGCTCGGGGAGCTCGGCGAGCAGCACCTTCGTGGCCTCGGCGATCGCGGCGACGGCGCGCTCGACGGCCTCCTCGGTGCGGGTCGACGTGGTCTGCACGCCACCTACTTTGCGGACGTATTGACGGGCGGCGGCTTCGATCTCCACGTCGGTGGCGGCGGGGTCGAGTCCGCGGAGCGTCGTGATGTTTCGGCACATACCTTTCAGGCTAGGCGGGGTGGCTGACACGCACGCGGCGCACGCGGCGCACGCGGCGCTGCCGTTGCCGGTGGGCGTGGGTTGTGGGGCGGGCGGCCTGCCTTGTCCTCAAGCGCCGGACGGGCTGGGTTGGG
>NZ_JBVHLU010000014.1:108232-108447 GCF_055558835.1 Embleya sp. NPDC025285 | reverse complement strand
GTTGCGGCCTGCTTGTCCTCAGGCGCCGGGCGGGCTGGGGTGACTGCCTGTCGTCGTGGGCTTGCGGGCCTGCGGCTTGCTTTGTCCTCAAGCGCCGGACGGGCTGGGTTGGGTTGCGGCCTGCTTGTCCTCAGGCGCCGGGCGGGCTGGGGTGACTGCCTGTCGTCGTGGGCTTGCGGGCCTGCGGCTTGCTTTGTCCTCAAGCGCCCGGCGGG
>NZ_JBVHLU010000014.1:0-108135 GCF_055558835.1 Embleya sp. NPDC025285 | reverse complement strand
AGGCTGGGTTGGGTTGTGGCCTGCTTGTCCTCGGGCGCCGGGCGGGCTGGGTTGGGTTGTGGCCTGCTTGTCCTCGGGCGCCGGGCGGGCTGGGTTGGGTTGTGGCCTGCTTGTCCTCGGGCGCCGGGCGGGCTGGGTTTGGGTTGCGGCCTGCTTGTCCTCGAGTGCAGGGCGGGTTGGGTTGGGTTGTGGGCCGGTTGTCGTCGAGCGCTGGGCGGGTCGGGTGCGGGGTTCGGGTGGGTGTTCGGCGCAGTGGCCGTTGCCTTGGGGGGGTTTGGGCGTTGGGACTTGTGTCGGTCGGGTGTGAGGAGGAGGGCGCATGGGTGCGGTTGGTGCGGAGCCCGGGCGGTTGTTGGTTTCGTCGGGAACGCGTGACCACCGCTACGATCCGGCGACCGCCTGGCGGGTGTACCAGGGCGATGACGGCAGCCTCACGGTCAGCACGGACGCGTGGCAGGAGGAGTCGCACACGCTGATGGCGATCCGTACCGACTGGTACGCCGACGCCGCGGCGGCCTCCGCGGCGGGCGGGATGCCGCCGGACGTGGCCGGCCGGGTCACTCGCGCGCTGGGCACCGAGCCGGTCCCGCCACCGCCGTACCGCGACTTCGCCGAGGCGTTTCGCGCGGGCGTGACGCCGTCCCACCCGGAGCCGGTCGCCGGCTTGGAGTTGGCCGTGCGGCACCGGCCCGCGCAGGACGAGTTCGGTGTGGGCGGCGACTGGTACGACGTGTTCACGCTGGACGACGGCCAGGTCGCGCTGGTGGTCGGCGACGTCCAGGGTCACGGCGCGGGCACGGCGCCGATCATGGCCAGGATCCGCACCCTGCTGCACGCGTACGCGGTGGTCACCCCGGACCCCGGCCGGACGCTCGCCCTGGTGAACGACTTCCTGGACCGGTTCCCCGGCCCGGCCTACGCCACCTGCACGCTGGCCTACCTGGACCCGGCCACCGGCAGCCTCCGGGTCGCGCGTGCCGCGCACCCGCCGCTGCTGCTCGCGGATCCGGCCGGTACGCCGCGGATCGAGGACGTCGAGGGCGGGCTGCCGCTGGGCATGCTGGCCGATCAGGGCTATGCGTGCACGACGCTGACCGTGGCCCCGGGGGAGACCCTGGTGCTGGTCACCGACGGGCTCGTCGAGGGACCGCAGTTGTCCTTGGATCGGGGTATGGAACGGCTCGCGCACCGCTTCGAGCGCAGCCGGGGCCTGGATCTGGAGGCGACCGCCGAGCGCCTGTTCGGGCTTGCCGACCTGACCGGTCATCGGGACGACGTGACCTTGTTGTTGGCGCGTACCAAGGCGGTTTGAACGCGCCCCATTTCGCCCGTCGAAACGATCTTGCCCTAAAAGCGCGGCGGTGATTGTCGACCACCCTTCGATTTCGGGCCGGTCGGTGTTTTCCGGTGCGTTCATCGGGGCGCTTCCGCGCGGTCGCAGCAGGGGTGTCGCGGGCCACAAAGGGCCGTTCCGCTGGATCTTCGGCCTTTGCCGCGAGAGGATCTGACTATGCGTCAGCTCGATGTCCCGGGCGGCGCCTGACATCTGACGTGACGTTAGCCACGTGTAAACAAAGTTCCGGCCGACGCTCGCATACTGTCCCGTACGCAGACCTCATACAGGCGTACGCAGCGCTGGTTGAACCAGGCGATTTTGGGAGGCTCCACGTGGAGTTCGGCATCTTCCTGAACGGGTACACCCCCGGTCCGGCCGCTCACGATCGCGCGAGCGAGCACCTCGTGCTCATGCGCGAGATGGAATTGGCCATCAAGGCCGACAAGCACAACTGGAAGTACGCCTGGTTCGGCGAGCACCACGGTCTGGTCGAGTACAGCCACATGTCGGCCCCCGAGGTCGTCATCGGCTACGTCGCGGCGAAGACCGAGCGGATCCACCTGGCGACCGGCATCAACAGCCTGTCGCCGCGCAAGGAGCACCCGGTCCGCTACGCGGAGCGCGCCGCGATGATGGACCACATCACCGAGGGCCGCTTCGAGTGGGGCACCGGTCGTGGTGCGGGTAGCCACGAGATGGCCTCGTTCAACATCATGGACAAGAACTCGACGAAGACCGAGTGGGACGAGGTCGTTCGCGAGATCCCCCGAATGTGGGCGCAGACGGACTACACGTTCGAGGGCGACCACTTCACCGTGCCGACCCCGCACGACATCCACCCGAAGCCGTACGGCGAGTCGCACCCGCCGATCTGGGTCGCCTGCGGCAACCCGGCAACCTTCGGCAAGGCCGGCTCGATGGGCATCGGCGCGATCGCGTTCAACTTCGAACCGGTCCACAACCTCAAGGGCCGCATCGAGGCATACAAGGAAGCCGCCGAGAACCCGGTCGAGATCATCGGCGACTACCAGAACAACAACGTGATGATGACGAACGCCGTCATCTGTCTGTCCGACCGCAAGCGCGCCCGCGAGATCGCGCTCAGCAAGGGTCGCGGCTACCTGGTCACCCTGGTGAACCTGTACCACGACACCATGCCGAAGTCGGCGGACGCGATCACCTGGCCGTCGCCCACGTTCGACCTCTCGATGGGCGGCGACGAGCTGCTCGACGAGCTGATCAAGGGCGGATACATGCTCGTCGGCACCCCCGACGAGGTGTGCGAGCAGGTCGAGGCGTACCAGAACGTGGGCTGTGACCAGCTCGTCTTCGGTATCAACGACGGCATGACGCACGAGGAGAACCTCGAGATGATCGAGCTCTTCGGCGACAAGGTCATCCCCGCGTTCGACAAGGACCCGGAGCACTCGACCACCAAGTACCGCCGTACCGCGGTGCCCAAGTTCGGTCGCTTCCAGGGCGCGGGCCCGGACCCCGACCTCAAGGTCGAGGTGCTCCCGACGAGCGCGGTCCTGCCGCTCCCGTACCCCTCGGCGTAACGCGAGCAGCACGCGGGCGGAACCAGGCGACACGCACCAGGCCATCGGGGCATCCCGGTGGCCTCGTGCGTTTCGGCACCGGGTCGCCACATGCCGCGGCGCACGGGCGGATCAGCGCGCCGGTGGGTCCACCGGGCGGGTTCGCGCCGTGTGAGGTTCGAGTTCCTCGGGCGCGTCGTCGTCGGGACGCCCGTCCGCGTCGTCTCCGGCACGGCGTCGCCTGCGGCGGTTGCGGGCGGCGAGGACGCGGCGGACGACCTCGACCAGCGCGGCGATCACCGCGGCGGTGGCCAGGCCCGCGCCGATGCCCTTGATCGGGCTGTCCTTGAAGGCGGTCCCGCCCCAGAAACCCAGCATCACGCCGTAGATCGCCCAGGTCAGGCCCGCGATCGCGGTGAACACCCGAAATCGCGCGATCGGATACTCGACCATGCCGGCGACCAGCGAGATCGCGGTCCGACCGCCGGGGATGTACCGGCCGACCACGATCATCGCGCCGCCGCGTTCGGCCAACCAGCGTTCCGCCTGCTTGCGGGCCCGTTGGCCGCGCTCGCCGTTCAGCATGTGCCGGTTCGCGAACGGTTCGGCCCACCGGCCGATCGCGTAGGTGATGTTGTCGCCGAGGAAGGCGCCGATCGCGCCGGCCAGGATGAGCAGGAAGAGGTTGGGCGACCAGCCCGTGACGGTGGCGAAAACACCGCACGCGATCAGCGAGCTCTCGCTCGGCAGGATCGGCAACATCGCGTCCAGGAGCGCGGTGAGGAAGACGATCAGGTAGGCCCACGGCGAACCCGCGAAGGACATGATCGGGTCGAACCACGCGTCCACGCGCACTCCCTCCTTGTCGTCCGGTGGCGGTCCGCGACCGGTTGGCCGATGCCTCGCTCGATCGGTCGGTCCGGCCGTCTGTTCGGCGGCTACCCGTCGAACCCGGAAACAAGGCACCGTGCGCCGATCGGTCGAACGTCTGTCAGGCTTGATCCCTTCGGCTCGGCCCCTCGATCGACGCGGGTCGTGCGACGCGAAGCATTCGAAGCAGACGAACAACGCGAGGGACGTGGCATGGACGCCGTTCACGAAGGCCTGGACGCCGTGCGGGCGGAGCTGGTCGGCCTCGATCGCCCCGTGGTGCGCCTGTTGGAGCCGGGTCTGCCGGCAGAGGCGGTCCGTACCCGGGTGGGCGCCGAGGTGCCCGCCGAACTGGTCTCCTGGTTCGGCTGGGCGGACGGCACCCGCGAGGAGCCGGACCAGTTGGTGGACGAGGCGTCGTTCATACCGGGCTACGTGCTGGTCAGCCTGGCCGAGGCGCTGGAGTTTCGCGAGGAGGTCGAGATGGACCAGCCGGAGGGCGTGCAGTGGCTGCCGCTGCTGGTGTCGCCGGCCGCCGACTTCTACGCGGCGGTCTGGGACGGCGCGGACGTCCAGGTGGCGAGCTACGTGCAGGGCGCGGATGAGCCGATGGTGTACGCGTCGATCCCGCTGATGTTGCGCACGGTCACCGAGAGCTTCCGGACCGGGGCCTTCGAGGTGGACGAAGAGGGCTACTTCGACATGCACCCCGAGCTGTGCGACCGGGTCTATGAGGCCCTGAACGGCTGATGCGTGGCACGCGGACGAGGTAATCCTCGTCACGCCACGGCGCACGTACGGGCGCGTACGTCGCTGGGCTACCTTGTCCGCGTGTCTATACCCCGCCGCCGGACCGTCGCGCTCGGCCTCGTTCCGCTGCTGATCGCCGGTCTGGCCTCGTGCGGACTGCTCTCCGACTCCGGCGACTCGTCGGGCAGGACGAAGAACGCCTCGGACGCCGATCCCGTGGTCGGCAGGCCTGACCCCTCGGGGGCTCCGGGCACCGGCTCCGCGCCGCCGCCGGCCGCGGCCGCGCCCGGGACGGAGATTACCGTCGCGCTCGCGGGCGACGTGCACTTCTTCGAACGCACCCAGTCGCGGCTGAACGCCGGCACCGAGGGCGCGCTGGGCCCGATCGGCAAGACGCTCGCGGAGGCCGACCTGGCGATGCTCAACCTGGAGAGCGCGATCACCGAGCGGGGCACGCCGGAGAACAAGACGTACCACTTCCGGGCCCCGGCCAAGGCGCTGACCGAGCTCCAGTCGACCGGCATAGACGTGGTCAGCATGGCCAACAACCACGCCGTGGACTACGGCAAGGTCGGCCTGGAGGACTCGATCGCCGCGGTGCGGAACCCGCCGATCGGCGTGGTCGGCATCGGCAAGGACGCCGAGCAGGCGTACCGCCCGTTCGTCAAGAACGTGAAGGGCGTCAAGGTCGCGTTCCTGGCCGCGAGCCAGGTGCAGGACATCACCAACCAGCTCTACCAGGCGGGCAACGCCAAGCCCGGGATAGCCACCGCGTTGCAGACCGACCGCCTGGTGCGCGCGGTGCGGGAGGCGAAGGCACAGGCGGACGTGGTGATCGTGTACATGCACTGGGGCATCGAGGGCGACAAGTGCCCGAGCGCGGACCAGAAGAGCGTGACGCGCAAGCTCGCGGACGCGGGCGCGGCGGCGGTGTTGGGCACGCACGCGCACGTGATGCAGGGCGCGGGCTGGCTGGGTGACACGTATGTGGGCTACGGCTACGGCAACTTCCTGTGGTACGGCACGTCGCCGTACCCGAACTCGAACGACACCGGCGTGGCGACCCTGACCATCAAGGACGGCAAGGTCGTCGGCGAGAAGTTCACCCCGGCCTCGATCGACAAGCGCGGCGTGCCGATGCCGGTGACCGGTGCCGAGTCCAGGCGCATCCTGGACCGCCGGGAGACGTTGCGGCCGTGCACGGGGTTGACCGCGGCGCCGAAGAAGTAGCGCGGGACTCGGGCGTTCCGCGGGCGTGCGGGGCGATGTCGGCCGGCTCGGGACCGGGTCGAGATCGCGGGGGTGTTGGTAGATTGCCGGGCATGTTCCTCCTCTGTGCGTAGGACCGCTCCGGCCGAGCCGCCGTCGACGGGGTCGGTCGTTCGAGCGTCCACGCAGGTTTTCGGTGCGGCCGGGTCGCGCCGACTTCGCGGAGGAATCCCGACACCGTGGCTGACGAGCCCGCTTTCGTTCGTGCCGACGCGCGTCCCGCGCTGGTTCCCTCCTATGCCGCCGTGCTGCGGATCCCTTTCGTGGCGCCGACGATCACCACCGCCTACCTGTCGGCCGACGCGTGCGCGACCGCGAACTCCCGGACCAGGGTGGGCGCGTGGGTCAACACCGCACTCAACGCGGGCGCCTCGACCGGCACCGCGACCACGGGCCTCCTGATCGGCCGGGTGCCACTACCGTTGATCTTCACGGTGGCGGCCCTCCCGACGCTGTTCGCCGCCGCGACGATCGTCATCGCGCCTGCCTCGCCGGAGTCGTGATGTTTCGTCGGACCACGGCTTCAGTGCGCGGGGTCGCCGAACTCGGCCCACCAGGACTCGAACGGCACGGCCTCGGCGAGCGTGAGATCACGGAGACGGCAGAACTCCCCCGACCAGTCGAGCGGCAACACATCGGCTGCGAGGAAGGCTCCGTCCTCGTCGTAGTTCATCACCGCGGTGGTGGTCGAGTCGAAGAGCCAGAAGTCCGGCACTCCTTCGAGAGGATTCGCGCGTTCGGTGACGTCGAGGATGAAGAACTCCTCACCGGCCGTCATGTTTTTGCGGTATCCCCAGCCCAGTTCGAAGCGGAGATAGGGGCTGAGCGGGCGAGTGAGCACGTGCACCCGATGCACGCGGCGGCCTGCCGCCGTGTGCGTACGAAGTTTCGCGAGCCAGGGGGCGTTGTAGTCGGCGGGCTGCGGTTTTCCGGCGAGGAACGCTTGGTAGGCGTCGACATTGCCGGACCGGCCGTAGTCGTCGAGGGTCTCCAATCGGAACGCGTCGGTGTCGAACGAGTCGAAGAGCTCCGCGAATCCGCTGTGCGGGTCGGGCATCGTGCGCCTCCGGGGGATCGGATGCTTGCGTGGTCCGCATTCTCGCCGCGAGGCTCGCCCCCGGGAGCGAAAGCGGCAAGGCGCGGTCTTGCTCACAGCGTCCAGGACAGGGCTTCGACACCCTGCATGGTCGGAAGCCCACCGGAGGTGGGGTCGGGGATCCGGGCTTCCTGGGAGCCGTCGGCGGAGACGGTCCAGCCGAACGCCTCCACGCTCGGCCGGCCGGCCGCGCACCAGCGGGCCCACGCCGCCTCGATCTCGTTCCACAGGTGGCGCGGTCCGTGTCGACGCACGGTGAAGGCGTCGAGTCGCCGGCCGTCGTAGTCGACGCTCGCCCACGAGGTGCCGGCCTCGTCGCCCACCCACAGGCGGGTGTGTACGCCCTCGACGTCGGGGTCGTCGTCCCAGTGCTGCCAGACGCCGGGCACCATCAGGCCGATCGCGAACTCGGCGACGGGGTCGCCGCCGGCCACGTCCCAGGGTGACAGCGTGGTGCCGCTCGACGCGGGGACCTGGTCCGAGAGGACGACCTGGCGGATGTCGGTGATCCGGGAGCGGTGTCCGCGCAGGTGCATGAACGCTCCGCCCGCGCGGAAGCGGCCGTGTGCTCGGCCCAGGTCGTCGACGGTGGCCACGAGGGTGCCGTTGGCGGTCCAGGCGGTCGCCCACGGCGTGACGATCACGGCTCCCGGCCGGCACTGCCGAATCCAGGCCGGCGGGAGGTGGGTCACCGCCGCGCCCGACAGAATTCGGTCGTAGGGGGCGCCGGTGGCCCAGCCATCGGCACCGTCTCCCCAGACGACGGTGGGATGCCACCCGAGCGCGGCCAGGCGGGTGCGTGCGGCGCGGGCGAGCGCCGCGTCCACCTCGATGGTCACCACGTGTCGATCGCCCAGCCGATACGCGAGCAGTCCGGCGCTCCAGCCGGTCCCGGTGCCGATCTCCAGGACGCGGTGCCCTTCGGTGACTTCGAGGGCCAACAGATGCGCCGCCACGATCGAGGGTTGCGACGCGGAAGAGGACGGCCACTCCGGCCCGCCCGGTCTCGGCGCGCCACCGTCGCACACCTGCACGACCACCGGCTCGTTCGCGTACGCGGCCGACCACCAGCGTCGGGGGCCTCGTCACGCTCGCAGCGCTCGTGTCGATCGCCGTCCGACCGACGCAACCACACCGCCTGGGGCAGGAACGCATGGCGCGGGATGCCCACGAAGGCGTCCCGCCACCCTTGGGGCAAGTCACCGACCGACTCCTCGATCAGGCGGAGCAGACCCAGTCGGGCCTCCTGCGTCCCCTCTGCGCCCACGGACACCCGCCTCACCGCCCCTTCGGCGTGCCGGGACGAGCGGGCTTGTCCGGTGGAATGGGTGGCGGAACCGGCTTCTGCGGCTTGTGTCCGTCATCGGTTGCGGGGTCGCGGTGCTTTCCCATGGATATCTCCTCGATAAAGTTCGAAGTCGCTTTCCATGGATACTCGGGCCTGCTGTCGGATGTCCAATTTCAGTCACGTTCCTGCATTGATTGCGTCCGGAAGGATGCGGCCCAGGATTCGATTTCCGCCCGCGCCTCGTCATCGGAAAGCGCGAGACCGGTGAAGTACTCGAACAGGCTTCGGTGATATGAGACGTCCTTGGGGTCACGGAAGACCAGTTGTCCGCTGAACAACTCGACAGTCACCAGGTGGTCGCCATAGACGACGAACGTATTGAACGGAGCATCCGCCAGTCGGCGACAGAGCGGTAATATATGCACGTGGACCTGTGGGAGTCTCGATACGGCAACAAGGTGATCCAGTTGTAGCGCCATTGCCGATGCCTGGCACAGTTGCCAGCGGATCGCCGACTCCGTCAAAAGGAAGTCGAATCGTTTCCGACGATCATGCAGTACCGATTGTCGTTCGAGCTTTATGGCCATCATCCGTGCCGTGTCACCGGCCGCGGGGTCGACGGCCGGTGCCAGGGCCTGCCGCATGTACTCCGGCGTCTGGAGCAGGCCCGTGATCATCACCGGCAGGAAATGTCGGATGTGATCGGCGCCGGCCTCGAGCGCCGCCAGCTCGCGTTGGCGGTGATGGAGACCACGCCGGACCGACGTGCGGACGTCTTCGTACTCGGTATTGGCAACTTCCGCCAGGCGGGTGATCTCGTCTGCGGTTGCGGTATCCACGTCGAGGGCTTCCAGTATCTGCCGCACGTCGAGGATGGACGGCAGAGTCCGTCCGGTTTCGATCCGGGAGATCTTGCTCTGCGACATGGCGCATCGAACGGCCAAGCGCTCGCCGGAGAGACCGCTTGCGTTCCGCAGGGCACGCAGGGCCGAGGCCAGGCGCAGTCGGTCCCGGCCCGCCTGTCGCGGGTCGAAGGTCAATCCGGGAGATATTCCGAGAGGGGGACGGACAGGGCGATTGCCGTTTCCTTCGCCCGGCGATACCAGGCGAGATCCGGAGACTCCAGCAGAATGCGAGCGATCTGAGCGCCGTGTTCGTCGTATCGCATCTCTACGACTTTCGAGTCGTCGAGCATCCAGAAATCCGAAGGCAGTGACGGGACGTCCTGAAGGCGCGTCGTGTCGAGAATTCTGACGTCTTCACCGGCCGCGACGTTGTAGCGATACGCCGCGAACTCGTATCGAAGATAATTGGACAGGGGCGGTGTGACGACGTGGACCCGTCGAATCCGGCGGCCACCCCTCCGGTAGTGGGCGAGCTTCAAAAGCCACGGATCATCTTCGGGAAGAACCAGACGGCCGGTGGCCAGGAAATCGGAGTATTCCTGCTCTTCGTCGACCATGGAATATACGGACAGCGTCTCCAGTCTGAACGCTTCGTGTGCGAACGAGTCGAAGAACGCGGTCCAGCGCTCACCAGCCAAGTGCACGCGCGGCCTCCCGGAGCACCTCTTCCGGCAACGAGACGACTGCCTCCCCCTCGGGCGTTCGGTGATCCACGAGGAAGCCTTGAACGGCGATCGTGCCGTTCAGGTCGGTGGTGAAGACAGTCGGGCAGTCGTTCGACCGACATTCCGGATTCCCGCCCGCGACGCGCGACAGCTTCATGTTTCGCCCTCCGTGTTCGTTCGACTACCTATGGGGACGCTAGGAGATGGCGACGAGCCGGGGCAAGGGCTACCCGCGTTGCTGCATAAAACGGGTGCGGGGACGTGGCCTGTGCCGAGGGCGTCGGGTCAGCGTTCGGCGAGGCGGGCCAAGGGGTTGCCGGTGAGGCGGTAGCCGAGCCATTCGCGTTCGGGGAGGGCGCCCAGGGAGTCGTAGAAGCCGATACTGGGCTCGTTCCAGTCCAGGACCGCCCATTGGAGGCGCGCGTAGCCGCGGGAGACGCATATGGCGGCGAGGCGCTTGAGGAGCGCCGTGCCGTGGCCGCCGCCGCGGGCCTGGGGGCGGACGTACAGGTCCTCGAGATAGATGCCCGGTACGCCCTCCCAGGTCGAGAACGTCGTGAACCACAGGGCGTAGCCGACCACCTCGCCGCTTTCCTCGTCCTCGGCGACGTGTGCGAAGGCCGCCGGGTTCGGGCCGAAGAGGGCCGTGTGGAGTTGGGCCTCGGTCGACTTGACCTCGTGCAGCAGCTTCTCGTAGTCGGCGAGTTCGCGGACGAGGGTGTGGATGGCGGGGACGTCTGCTGCGGTGGCTTCGCGGATCATGGTTCGAAGCTATCGCGACCCCGCCGGTCGGCTCGGCGGATTTTGCGCCCGCGTTTTTATGCCGTGGGTGCCACATACATGTAGGACTTCTCCTCGCTGCGCGAGGAGATCCGCCACTCGCCGGCCACGCGTGTGAACGTGTCGATGTACCACAGGCCGCAGAACATCACCGGGCCCGGCGTCTCGTCGTCCTCGCCCTTGAAGACCATCGGGTTGTGACACATCGTGCGGCCCGTGGCGGTGTCGCCGTCGACGGTGATCGACGAGTTCGATATCAGGTGCTGGTAGGCGCCGAAGCCCGGCATCACCGAGGCCAGGAACTCCTTCGTCTCCTTCAGGCCGCCCTTGGAGCCGCCCATCGCCGAGTAGTCGATCAGGGCGTCGGCGGTGAAGACCGTGTCCAGGGCGTCCCAGTCGCCGGTGTCCACGGCGTGCGAGTAACGGACCATCAGGTCCTGGATCTCCATCCGGTCCGAGATCTCCTGAAGCGTCAGCATGTGCGTGCCCACCCTCTCCGGCCCTGCGGCGTCGTTCCGTGATCACGGGTCGATCCGAGGGGCCAACTTGACACGAACAAGCACATGGCGAAAGGGGCACCGCCTCGGCGGGACGGTGAAAAGTCCGATCCTGGGGTTAGTACGAAGAATGCTCGGGGGACCGGCCCCGCTATCGGTATCCGGGCCGTCGCCGGCGACAGCCGCCGAACCCGAGGGAGACATCGTGGGCAGGACGACGCGGCGACGGGTCACGGTCGCGCTGACGGCCGCCGTGATCGCCCTGGGCGGGCTGGGCGCGTGCAGCGACGACGACGGGTCGAAGAAGGACTCGTCCCAGGACGGCGCCACCGCCGGCGGCAACGTCGCCTCGGGTTCGGCCGCGCCGAGCAACGCGCTCGCGAACGACCTCCAGGCGAAGTACCAGGAGGTCGTACGCAACGTGCTGCCTTCGGTGGTCCAGATCACCACGCAGACCGGGCTCGGCTCGGGCGTCGTCTACGACGACAAGGGCAACATCGTCACGAACGCCCACGTGGTCGGTCAGGCCACCACCTTCGAGGTCACCCTCCCGAACGCGAGCAAGCCGGTCACCGCCAAGCTGGTCGCCGCGTTCGCCCCCGACGACCTCGCGGTGATCCGCCTGGACAACCCGCCCGGCGACCTCAAGCCCGCCAGGTTCGCCGACTCCGCCAAGCTCCAGGTCGGCCAGATCACCATGGCGATGGGTAACCCGCTCGGCCTGGACTCCAGCGTCACCGAGGGCATCGTCTCGGCCGTCGGGCGCACCGTCAGCGAACCGCAGAGCACCGGCTCGACCGGTGCGACCATCTCCAGCGCGATCCAGACCTCGGCGGCGATCAACCCGGGCAACAGCGGCGGTGCGCTGGTCGATCTGGACAGCCAGGTGATCGGCATCCCGACCCTGGCCGCGACCGACCCGGAGAGCAACGGCGGCGCGGCGCCCGGCATCGGCTTCGCGATCCCGGCCAACACGGTCAAATCGATCGCCGACCAGATCATCCGGAACGGCAAGGTCGACAACTCCGGCAAGGCCGCGCTGGGTGTCACCGTGCGCACCGTGGCGGGCTCCAACGGGCGGGCCGCCGGCGTCGGCGTGGTCTCCGTCCAGGAGGGCGGCGCCGCCCAGGCGGCGGGCATCCGGCAGGGCGACGTGATCACCTCGATCGACGACCAGCCGATCACCGACGTCGCGAGCCTGTCCGAGGCACTGGGCGGCAAACGACCGGGCGACAAGGCCACGGTGAGCCTGGTCCGCGCCGGCGCCGGCGGCCAGGCCACCGTGGAAGCGACCCTGGGCGAACTCAAGAGCTGAGCGGACGGCTTCCCGACCCGAAACGGCCTCCCGGTCCGGGTACGCCCCCGACCCCGACACGCCCCCGACCCGATCCACCGTCCCTCGGCGCAAGGGACGATCTACGCGATACCGTCCCGGTCATGACGATCCCCCAGCCTCCACGCGGGCCCGGGTCGCCGTACGGGGAGCAACCATCCGTCGACGGTGACCCACACCTGTCCTGGCACCAACCGCCCGTGACCGCAGCACCCCTGATCCCCGATCAGGGGCAACCGCCGCTGCCCGGGCCGCCCGCCGCGCACTTCGACCCGACCCGGCCGCCGCCGCCACCGGCACCGGCACCGGCCGCGAGCCCGACCGACTCCGGCGAACTCCCGCTCGCGTCGCGGACCATGCGCCTGATCGCCCGCACCACCGACTACCTGCTCACCACCGCGCTGGTGCTGCCACTGTGGTTCCTGGCCTACCACTACCTCCAGACCAAGGCCACCGACCTGCCCACGAAGGTGGTTCGCGACGCGTTCCTGGACGTCGTGTTCGGTCGTGCCGGCGAAGCCCAACGCGCGCCGCTGGAAGCCGTGGACGGGCTGTGGGGCACCACCAAGACCCTGCTGCTCCTGCTGATCCTGGCGCACCTGCTGGTGCCCACCGTCTACGACTGGTTCATGCACGCCAGGTTCGGCCGCACGCTGGGCAAGATCATGGTGGGCGCGAAGGTGGTGCCGGTGGGCACGTCGGCGCAGGCGGTGCGCGGCAGGGTGCCGGTCGGCGGGTGGCGATCGGCCCGGCGCACCCTGGTGGCCGTGGTGGTGCCGTGGGCCGCGCTGCTGCTCACCTGGTACGAGATCGCGCTGCGCCAGTGGAGCATGGCGGGCCTGTTCGCGCTGATCACCCTGATCGGCTTTTTGGATCCGCTGGCCGTGCTCGGCCCGCGCCGGCGCACGTGGCACGACCGGACCGCCGGCACCGTGGTGGTCAACGTCAAGCTGCTCGCCCGGGGTTGGTCGGCCACCCGCAACGCTTCGGCGGCGATGGCCCAGGGCGCGCGAGAAGCGTCCGGCAGGGTGGCCCAAGGTGCTCGGGGCGCGTCCGGCGCGGTGGTCCAGGGCGCTCTGGGCGCACGTGAGCGGTGGCAGTCGACCAGGGCCCGCTCCGACGATCCGTCGTCCGGCCCCGGCGACTCGGGCCGACCCGGGGCGGGTTGAGGTCCTACCCGCCACGCCGGGCCGGCCGCGGGTCAATCCTGGATCGAGATGGCTCGGGTCGGACAGAGCCGAGCCGCCTCCTCCACCTGCGGCCGCAACCCTTCACCCGGGTTCTCGTTCAGGATGTAGAGGAAGTTGTCATCCCGGACCTCGAACACCTCGGGTGCCTCGGCCATGCAGAGTGCGTTGCTCTTGCACTTGTCGAAGTCGACGACGATCTTCACATTCGGCCCTTCGGTCGTGGAAGCGGTGCGATGCGGCGATACCTCGAAGCGGTGCCGAACGACGGCCTTCCGCGGCGGTGCGACCCGGTGGCCGCGCCGGCCGACACGCGAACCGTCGTCCCGCGCCGGGGCGTTGGCACACCCGGCGCAACCGCTGGCCTATCACGCGACCCCTCGGGTAAGGCGAGCCTTTTCGCCCGAACGGGGAACCAGCCGGCGCCCTGGGGAGGTCACAAGACCGGATGAGAGGATTCCATCCCGGTACGGCCGCAGCCGCGGGCCGGCGAACCAACACGGGAGGCACGTCCATGACGGCCGAGGGCGGCGCCGAGATACGTCCGTTGCGTCCGGGAGACCCACAACACATCGGACCGTTCCGGATCACGGGCAGACTCGGCGCGGGTGGAATGGGCGCGGTGTACGCGGGCCTGGACGGCTACGAACGCCGCGTCGCGGTCAAGGTCGTGCACGCGCAGTACGCCGACGACCCGGAGTTCCGGGCCCGGTTCACGCGCGAGGTCAACCTGCTGCGCGCGATCAAGGGCACGTGTACGACACCGGTGCTCGACGCCGATGTGGACGCCGAGACACCGTGGTTCGCGACCGAGTACGTCCCGGGCCCGACCCTGGACGTGCGGGTCAACCAGGGCGGCCCGATGCGCGGCGACGAGCTGATGGGCCTCGCGGCCGGGCTCGCCGAGGCGCTCGTGGCGCTGCACGACGCCGACGTGATCCACCGCGACCTGAAACCGCAGAACATCATCTGCTCGCCCGCCGGACCGCGCGTGCTCGACCTGGGCATCGCGCGCTCGATGGAGGACAGCGGACTCACCCGCACCGGCATGATGATCGGCTCGCCCGCGTGGATGAGCCCCGAGCGCTTCAAGGGCCACGACAGCACGCCCGCCGCCGACGTGTACGCGTGGGCGATGCTGATCACCTACGCGGCCACCGGGGTGATCCCGTTCGGTACCGGCGCGCCCGAGGTGGTCGCGCTCCGCGTGCTCCAGGAGGAGGCCGACCTGTCCGGTGTGCCGGACGCGTTGCGCCTGATCGTCAAGCGCGCGGCCGACAAGGAACCGCACTACCGGCCGCACGCCCGCGAGTTGCTGGCCTCGGTCACCCATGTGTGGCGCGGCGCGCTCGGCACCGCCGCGGCGCCCTCGCTCGACCCGGTCGCGGACGCGACGTCGCTGATCGGGCAGTTGTGGACCACGCCCGCGTCCGGCGGCCCGTGGCAGGTCCAGCAGAACCAGCAGCAGCAGACGCCGCGGACGCCGCAGCCTCGGGTGTACGAGCCGCCGCGCGGTCCCGCGCGTTCGGGCGGCACCGCCGCCTTCGGGGCACCCAGCGTGCCGCCACCGCCCGCGCACGGCGGGCCCTCGCACGACCCGTACGGCGCCTCCCCGACGCAACCGCCGCTGTATCGCGACACGCCGACCTCGGGCGCGCACGGAATCCCCTCGCAGCCCTCCGGCCAGTACGGCGCTCCCTCCGGCCAGTACGGCGCCCCCTCCGGCCAGTACGGCGCGCCGTCGGGCCAGTTCGGCACCGCCGGCCAGGCGCACGGCACCCATCAGCATCAGGCGCCCGCCAGTGGCGCGTTCACCCCGCCCCCGGCCGGCCGCGGCGCGGACACCCCGCCGCCCATCGGGCGGGCCGCGGCCCGGCAGGGCGCGGCCGGCGGCGGTGCGGGCCGCAAGCGGGTGGTCATCGTGGCCGGCGCCGCGGTGGCGGTGGTCGCGATCGCCGTCGGCGCGGTGTTCGCGTTGCGCGGCGACGACGGGGACAAGACCAAGCCGAAGGCGAACCCGAGCCCGTCCGCCGAGGCGCCCAAACTCACCGGTAAACCCGGCGGCTTCACCCAGGACATCCAGGGGATGAAGTTCGCGGTGCCCGTCACCTGGGAGCTCAAGCAGGTCAGCGACACCGAGGTGTGCGTACTGCCGACCGCGACGCCGGCCGCGCTGCGCACCACGTGCGAGCGTGCCGGGCTGCGGATCTGGGTCGGCAAGAACGACCAGCGCAAGATCGACTTCAAAAATCAGGCGAACTGGACCTTGGGTGCGAAGGCGACCTGCGTGACCCGGGCCGACGACGCGGTGGCACCGACCAGCAAGACGGACGGGAAGAAGTACGCCGAGCCGGGCAAGGGCAGCCTGAAGTACGAGTACGCGTCGTACAGCGTGACCTGCAAGAGCGGCGACTCGTTCCAGCCCCAGTTGTGGTGGTTGCCGCAGTCGATGATCTCGTTCTCCACGGCGGGCCTGTCCCGCGAGTACGACGCGGACCTGAACAAGATCCTGGCGTCCGTGGACGTGACGAGCTACAAGAAACCCAAGGTGTAGCCCGTCACGTCCGGCGGGACGCGGTGGGCTAGAAGTCGGCCGCCGCGGCCACCGGCAGGAACGGGTTCTCCGGTCCGGCCGGGAAGGAGCTCCAGCTCTGCTCCTCGTAGAGGTTCATCAACTCGTGCTCGGACTCCTCGGTGTCCGGCCACTCGGCGTTGACGACCACATGCACCGAGGGCTGGGGATACTGCTCCCACCACTGGACTATGTGGCCCTCGCCGTCCACCGGGACGGGGTGGTGCTCGACCCGGTGGACCATCATGTACGGTCCGCCGGTCCACGGCCCTATGTGCGCGCCCCCCAGCGGGATCGCCGAGACCGAGTCGCCGCCGCGCGGCAGGGCGGGCCCGGCGAAGTCGCCCGAGAGCAACGAGCCCACGTATCCCGTCGGGGGACGGTCCGGTGGGACGTCCTGGTAGAAGTCCACCCGGACCCTGTACCGGATCACTCGCGTCCCCTCCGCTTCGTTTTCGTCTTGGTGGCGTGCTCGCTCGGAGCCCGGCCGGCTTGTTGCGACCGGTAATACGTATACCAGCCGGCGACGGTTCCGTTTCGTCGATCGGGCGGGGGCTGGACTTCCCGGCGGGGCGCGGGCAGGATCACGCGCACCGGAGGCGGCAGGCAGCGCCCGGATCTCTCCGTGCGCCCAGGCTCGCCGGACGAATGCGGGGAGGCACGATGGGCGGCAGCCGGGACGAGGTGGCGGCGGCACTCGCACGGGGCGGGCCGGGCGCGGGCGATGTGGGCGACCGGGTGTGCCGATTCACCGAGTGGACGATGGTCGACGGCGACCTGGTCTGCCGCTACGTCTGGCACAACCTGCCGGATCCCACCGGCGGCGCCACCAGGTACACGGTGCCCGGGACCGAGATCGTGCGCCGGCTCGGCGACGGCGATCGCTTCGAGACGGTGGGCGAGTTCCGCAACGGCGACGACGCCGACGCGATGATCGCGCGCTGGCACGCGGCGGGCGGCCCGGCCGCCGGGCACGACGGAGCCGAATTGCGCGGCATCGTCGGCTGGGCGCCGGAGCCGATGCCGGTGCCGACCCCGCGCGAGGAGATCGAGCGCGCCTTCGGCGACTTCACCGTGCGACTGACCTCGGCCTCGGCCGGCGGCGAATGGGCGCCGGTGGCGGCGGTGTTCACCGACGAGGTGCGGGTGCGCGACCACGTGATCGGCTTCGTCGAGGGCCGGCACGCGTTGAGCGCGTACATCCGCGACGGTGTGCGCCGCTCGCCGTTCACGCGCTACCCGATCCGGCTGCGGATCATCGACGGCAATCGGGTCTCGACGGTGGTACGCGCCGAGGGGCCCGTCGGCAGCCTGGACGTCAACGTGGTGCTGCACTACGCGGGCGAGGGCCGCTGGTCCTATGTGGAGGTCGTGTACAACCCGCAGGAGATCGGTCGTCCCCCGGCCTGACAAGGTGTCGGATATGGACGACGTGCAACGGCTGCTGGCCTACGAAGACATCCGTCAACTCGCCGCGCGTTACGCGCTGGCTCTGGACAGTCGGGACCTGGACGCGCTGTGCGCGCTGTTCGTGCCCGATGTGCGGGTGAGTCGGCAGGAGTCCGGGCGCGCCGCGCTGCGGGCGTCGTTCGCGGCCCAACTGGCCCCGCTGGGGGTGAGCATCCTCAATGTCGGCACACACGTGATCGACCTGTCGGACGCGGATCACGCGACCGGGCACGTGTACTGCAAGGCCGAGATCCAGGAGGGGCCGCGCTGGTTGCACCAGGCGATCCTCTACCGCGACGTGTACGAACGGCGGGACGGCACCTGGTACTTCGCCCGCCGGCGACACGACCTGTGGTACGGCGCGAACGTCGGCGCCAACCCCGTGGGGCTGCCGCCGGCGAACTGGCCCGAGCGTTCCTACGGCTCGGGCACGGTGCCGGCCATCTGGGACACCTGGCGGGAGTTCCATCGATCCTCGGACGAAGGGGACCGATCGGGTTCCGTCCGGGGATGACGGGGCAGGCGAGGAGCAACCGGATACTCGGCGGCAGACTGCCTACTCGGCGGTGGGAAGGTCGGCCATGGCGCGCGACAGGCTTCCGGACGGCGCGAGAAACGCGGCGGCGCGTACCGGTGTGCTCCTGGCGCTCACCATCGTCGCGGCGATGGTGGCGCTGCTCGGCGTCTGGGCGCACACGTGGTTCTGGGTGTGGGCGATGTTTTTCGTCGGCCTGGGCATGCTCGGCATGGCGTGGAGCGCGCTGGAGATCCTGATCGCGCTCCAGGTGGCCGAGGAGCAGCGGGACCGGGACCGGGGCGTCTACCAGGTACGACCGGTCGAGATGCGCCCCCGGCGGCGCACCGGGCGCTGACCCGGCGCCGGAGCGGCCCCCGCCGCGCGATCGCCCCCACGTCGCCCGCCCCACCCGCGGGCCCGCTTCGTCGCGCCCGGCACGGGGCGCGGCACCCCGATCGGCGCCGCGCCGCGCGAGCCGCGAGCGGTCAGGGGACGATGCGCTCCACCGCGGCGGCACCCAGCTCGGCCAGCCGCCGCCGGGCCTCCTCGATGTTCTTCTCGGTCAGGTCCTTGCCCTCCGCGAGCACCAGGTCCTCGGGGTCGACGGGCGTCTCCGCGCCGCTGCGCAGGTCCATCCGCGGTCGGTCGCCCTCGGGGATCTCGTCCACGGGAATCCGCTCGTCACTCATGTCGCCGTCCTTCGCTCGGAAGTGGAGTCGGTGCCCCCGCACCGCACCCGACTACCCGTTGCGACCGGGGTGGGAACCCCGCGGTCGCGCGCCTGCCCGGAGAGCCGCCCGGCGGCCGCGTTCGCCGTGTGCAGCGCGTCGGCGGGCACCCCTTCGGGACTCGCGTCCCGCATGTCCCGTACGTCCGGCCACGTGCGCGCCGCGGCCGACGGGTCGACCGAGTCGGTGCGTACCCACTGAGGAACGGCTCGCGCATGCCCCGCCGGGTGTGCGTGGGCGACCGGAGGCACCCGAAGGCGATCCCGCGAGGGGTCGCCTTTGTGATGAATGCGGGAAATGCGGAACGGATGAAGGCCAATGATGCTCGCATGGCAGGATAAACGCGCCCGATCAGGTCGAATCGGTATTGATTCTCGCCATTTCGAGCAGCCGGGCCGTACTGAAAGCCTTTGCCCACAGGTTTTCCACAGGATGTGGATCTTCCTTGTGGAAGATCAGCGGGCTGCCCGGCTCCGGCTGTGGATAAACGTCTCCAGTTCGAGGTTCTCGGCGTCCGAAAAGACCCGGCGGGGAATGGTCATCGCCTGGGTGGGACCGAACTCGAAGATCCATTGCGCGTCCACCGAGCGCACCTTGCGGAAGGTGTCCCACTCGGTGGCGCTGCGGCTGCCGCCGAGCGTGGTCACGAACTCCTCGTCGGTCAAGGTGACCTCGCACGGCACCCCGTGCATGTGCTTGTTCTGGCGCGCCGCCTGGATCGGTGCCCAGAACCGCAGCGCGAGCATCGCCAGGCCGAAACCCACGAACGCGAGCGGCCACAACACGGTCGTACCGGACAGCAGCGCCTTCGTCACCAGGACGACGCCCAGCACCGAGAGCACCGCCCCGGCCCCGAACAGACCCCGGAAGAGCCCGCGCCGAAAGGCGAGCACGCCCTCCGCGATATCGGCCTCGGTCGGGACGTAGGTGGTCGAGATATGCACCCGGCCATGGTCGCACGCGGTCGACCCGGGCCGGCTACGCCTCCCGGCGCTCCCCGTACGGCGGGCCGTCGGGCGGCGGGTGCGGGGCGTCGCCGGGGCGGGCGTACCAGATGGGCGGGCCCGGCGGCCCGGTCCGGGCGGGCACGGCATCGTCGGCCGACGCCTGTGGCGGACCCCACGGCGAGCCGGGCGGCCCGGTCGGCTCGGCCCGGGCGCCGTCGGCCGCGTGCCGGGGCGGTTGCCACGGCACCGGGGCGCCGTACGACGGCGCGGGTCCCCAGGCGGGGTGCGCGGCCGGATGCCGAGCCGGCGGCACCCACCCGGGCGGCGGCGGTCCGAACGGCGCCGTTCCCGCCGGCGGCCCCCAGCCGATCGGCGCCCCGTACGGGGCCGTTCCGGCCGGAAGTCCGTACGGCGCCACGCCCGGCGGCCCGTACCGCATCGGCCCCGGCGGGCCCCACCCGGGCGGCGGCTTGATGTAGCGCCAGCGCGGCGAGGGCATGGTGTGGTCGATCACGTGTCCCAGGCTCGGCTTCGCGGCCCACAGCCGGTTCAGCAACTCCCGTTCCTGTTGCGGATACTCCGGCGTCGGCCCGCGGCGCGACCGGCCCGCGCGCCGGCGCAGCTCGGCGAGCAGCGTCGCGTCCGCCTGATACGCGCGCAGCCGCGCCACGCCGGCCGGGCCCAGTGTGGTCCGCGCGGTCCGCAGCGCCCGCGAGCGGTCCGCCATCGAGGACAGCAGCAGCGGCTCGTGCGGCCGGAACCAGCCCGCCGCGACATACCCCGGCAACTCGTCCTCGACCGCCCGCAACTGATCGCGGCGCACGATCACCGCGTACCAGACGAGCGCGCCCAGGATCGGCATCATGACCAGGAAGTACACCCCGAGGAAGGCCAGACCCTGGCTGGCCGAGCCGTTCCAGGCCGCGTGCAGGCCGACCGCGCACAGGTACCCGCCGAGCGGGAGCAGGATCCGTGCCTGGCGGGACCGGGCCAACAGCGAGAGGCCGAAGCCGAGGCCGATCATCGAGGTGAACAGGGGATGGGCGAACGGCGACATGATGCCGCGCGCGATGAAGGTCCCCCACGTGGTGCCCAGACCGTTGCCGCTGTCCTCGCTCGCCGCGAACTCGCGGCCGAAGTACAGGATGTTCTCGGTGAACGCGAAGCCCGCCGCGCTGACCGCGGCCGGGATCAGCCCGTCCAACACGCCTTTGAAGCTGCTCCGGATGGTCACGAACAGCAGCAGGACCGCGAGTCCCTTGACGCACTCCTCGACCACCGGCGCCACGATGGTCAGTCCGAGCAGCTCGGCGTCCTCTTCACCCTTGAGGTCCATCAGCTTGTCGAACGACCAACTGTTCGCGAGCAGCGCCACCAGCGCGCCCGCGCACGAGCCCCACGCGAACGCGAAGAGCAGGCTCTTCCACGGCATCGGCCGGACCCGGCCCAGCCACACGATCGCGCTCACCACCAGCGGGGCGGGCACCAGCGCCAGCAGCGCGCCGACCAGCAGTCCCTGCGCGCCGATGGTGTCGCCGAGCATGACCGCGACGGTGACCGCGCAGCCGAGCAACGCGAGGACGAGCACGGATATTCGGGCGGTCTGGTTCGCGGCGAGCGCGCGCAGCCCCGACTTCTCCGTGGGCCCGGGCCGGTACAGGGCGAACTCGTACGCGGCCCGGTCCGGGGGGACCGGACCGGCCGGCGCGTCGGGTCCTCGCTCAGCGTCCATATGGGGTGACGATAACGCCGCGCGGTGCCGCGGCGCCCCTCTCTCGCTTGGCTGTGACTTGGTCGGTATGGGTGCCTTGCCGAGATCGGGCCGGGCCGGCGCGCCTCGGGCGTGGTCGCCTCGGGCCGAGAGCCGGATCAGCGGCGGCGGAACAGCAGATCCGCGACCTCGTGGCCCTTGTCCAGCCCCTGCTGTTCGAAGCGGGTGACCGGTCGCCAACTCGGCCGGGGTGCGTAGCCGTCGACGGTGTTGACCAGTTCGGGCTCGGCGCAGAGCACGTCGAGTATCCATTGCGCGTAGTGCGCCCAGTCCGTCGCGCAGTGCAGCGTCCCGCCCGGGACCAGCCGTGACGCGGCGAGCGCGGCGAAGCCGGGCTGGATCAGCCGGCGCTTGTGGTGGCGGGTCTTGGGCCACGGGTCGGAGAAGAAGACCCGGATGCCCGCCAGGCAGGCCGGCGGCAACATGTCCCGGAGCAGTTCGATCGCGTCGCCGTTGGCCACCCGTATGTTCGTCAGTCCCCGGCGCTCGGCGTCGTGCAACAGGCTGCCCTGGCCCGGGGTGTGCACGTCGATGGCGAGCACGTTGGTGCCCGGATCGGCCTCGGCCATCGCCGCGGTGGTCTCGCCCATGCCGAAGCCGACCTCCAGCACCACCGGACGGTCGTCGCCGAACAACTCGCCCAGGTCCAGCCGCCGGTCCGCGACGTCGAATCCCCACCGCTCCCACAGCCGGTCCAGCGCGTCGCGCTGGGCGAGCGTGACCCGCCCCCGCCGAGGGGTGAAGCTGCGCACGGTCGCGAGGTGTCGGATCGGTCGATCGGTGATCGGGACGCCGGAGGCGGTCGAGGCGCCGGGAAGAGGGGACATAAGACAAGGATTTTACGGCCGAACCTACGATCGGCCGATCGTCGGGGGAACACCGGGCATCGGCGGCGGCGCGCCCGTGGGTCCGGGCACCGTCGACGCGATCGGCGCGGGGCGCGGCCCCGGTGGACCCGGCGGCGGTCCCGGGCGCAACCGGAACACCGCCCAGAACGCCATGGACGCGATCAGGAAGGCGCCGAACAACCACACCGCGCGCAGCCACATCTCCCGGCTCGCGCCCGTGCTCACGCCGGTCGGGTCGAGCAGGGTGAGCAGGAACAGGAACACCGCGACGGCGTACACCGCCGCCCAGCCC
This sequence comes from Embleya sp. NPDC025285, assembly GCF_055558835.1. Lineage (NCBI taxonomy): Bacteria > Bacillati > Actinomycetota > Actinomycetes > Kitasatosporales > Streptomycetaceae > Embleya > Embleya sp. NPDC025285. The sequence goes on along the minus strand of NZ_JBVHLU010000014.1, from coordinate 85,497 downwards.
CGGCGGCTCCAGCGCCACAGCAGGTGCCCGTCCAGGAAGCGGATCGGCAGCAGGCCGAAGACCAGGCCGATCACCGCGGCGACGTAGGTCTGGGTGAGCACGTTCTCGGCCAGTACCCAGCCGAAGGCCGGCGTCTCGTCGTCGGCCAGTACGTGCTCGACCGGGATCCGCCACACCCACGCGCTCACGCCGAGCCCGGCGAGCGCCCACGCGCCCAACGCGCCGGCCCGCCCGTCCTCGCGCACGGACAACCGGCGCAGCCCGGCGTGCGTGAAGGCCAGGAACAGCCCGTAGAGGTAGCCCGGCACCAGCTGCCCGAGCCGGGACCCGATCCCCAGGAGCAGTGCGACCACCAGGGCGCCGGGGACCAGGTGCGGGAAGGCGCGGATCCGCGAGACGCGTCGGCGGTACGCCTCGGCCACGCCGGAGTAGGCGAGCACGGTGAGCGGGATCGCGATCAGCAGGGACAGCGCGAGCGTGTACGTGCCGGTGTCCAGGGCGACGTTCGGTTCGACCGCGACGGTGCCGAGCGCGGACAGCGCGACGAAGGCGAGTACCTGGAGCCGGGGCGCTCGGGGCATCGAGCGCGGGCGGGCCGCGCCGGGCCGCAGCCGGCGACGGATCCGCAGCCGGTTCTCCTCGACGGTCTTGTTGAACAACTCGGCCGCGAAGCCGATCAGCGGGAGCGCGAGCGCTGTGCCGACACCGGCCGCCGCCAGGGGCGCGGGATGATCGAGCAGATCGTCGGGGGAGGGCAGGCGGCGCGCGGAGTCGGCGCGGTCGGTGGGTCGGCCCGCCTCCGCCGCGGCCTCGGCCGGGCTTCGGGTCGGCAGCACGGTGAGCGCGAGCCGGACGCTGCCGTCCAGGCGCTCGGTGGCGCACGCCGCGGTGAGCTCGGCCGGTCCCTCGGGCAGCCCCGCGGGCACGGTCAGCTCGCCCTCCACCCGGCCGTCCGGGCCGACCGGCACTCGGGCCAGCTCCCGGTCGCCTCGGCGGATCGCCACCTCGGCCGGCGCGCCGTCCAGCCGTGCGGCGCAGCCGGTGAAGCCGGTTCCGCTCGCCCGGATCCGGTCGCCGCCCCCGGCCCGGGTCGTGGAGAGGGTGAACGTGGCGGGTGCGACCGCGAGTTCGGCGCCCAGGACGGTGTCCGCGTCGACGACGCCGAAACCTTCCCGGCCGGCCAGGCAGGACACGGTGAACTTGTGTCCGCCGCGCACGGGCGTCTGCGGGATGCGTACCCGCAGTGCCCGGGGCCCCTCGTACTCGGCCGGGGCGTGGAACGTGGTGACGAAGCGACCGTCCCAGAAGAGCGCGCCGCTGTGCGTCGCGTAGGCCGGGCCGCAGCGCAGATCGGTCCACACGGTGACCGGCGCCTCGGGCACGGCCTCGGCCGGCTCGACCACCAGTCGCCGGCTCGCCAGGGTCGCCGGCGGCGGACCCGGGGCCGGGAAGCCGTTCGGATTGCCGGGTTCGCTCTCCGGATAGGCGAACGTGGCCTGGGCCATCGGCGCGGGGTGGATCACCGAGCCCCGGTTCGTGCACACCGTGCGGAAGCCCTGATCGCCGGTGTAGATCGGCGGGTCCAGGGTGAAGCGCACGGTGAAGCCGTGATCCCGTGCCGGGTCGATCGGGACGTCCGCCGCGATCAGCCGGTCGGCGCCCATCACGTTCGTGCGCAGTCGCGCGTCGTACCCGATCACGTCGACCCGCCCGGTGGCACAGCCGGTGTGCCCGGTGCCCCGAAGCGTCACCACGTCGCCCGGGCGCAGCGGCCCGCCCGGGGAGATCACCAATCGGGCCCCCGGGGCGTCCGCGTGCGCCGGCGGGTAGCCGCCGAGCAGCACGCCCATTACGCCCAGCACGAACGCGGCACCCACGAACAGGATCCGCGGCAAGGCGGATTTCACGGCCACAACAGTCCCCCGATCGCAGGCCCGCGCCCATGATCTCGTGCCGGGTCGGCGGCAGGCGAGCGCACCCGGACCTTCCGCGCACCTCGACCCGGGCCGGGGTCAGCGGCCGGCGAGTGCGCCCAGGCGTTCGTCGACCCGGGTGGCGATCTCGTCCCCGATCGGCAGCGAAGCGGTCGCGGCGGGCGAGGGCGCGTTCAGCACGTGGATCGTGCGCGGGCCGCCGGTGATCAGGAAGTCGTCGACCAGATCGCCGTTGGGTCGCACCGCCTGGGCACGCACTCCAGCCGGGGCCCGGACCAGGTCGTTCGCGGTGACCTCGGGCAGCAGCCGCTGCACCTCGCGCACCATCGCGGGCTTGGCCACCGAGCGCAGCAACTCGCCCGCGCCGTAGCGCCAGTGTCGGCGCGCGATGTGCCACATGCCCGGGTAGGCCAGGGTCTCGGCCAACTCGCGCGGCGCGATCCGGGCCCACGAGTAGCCTTCGCGACGCAGCGCCAGGACCGCGTTGGGACCCACGTGCACGTCGCCGTGGATGCCCCGGGTCAGGTGCACGCCCAGGAACGGGAAGGCCGGATCGGGCACCGGGTAGACCAGCCCGCGCACCAACCCGCGTCGTGAGGGCACCAGTTCGTGGTATTCGCCACGGAACGGCACGATCCGCACCGGCGGCGGATCGCCCGCCAGTGCCGCGATCCGGTCGCTGTACAGGCCCGCGCAGTTGACCAGGATTCGCCCGCGCAGCTCGCCGAGCCGGGTCTGGACGACCACCTCGTCCGGATGCACGGCCAGGTCGACCACGCCCGCGCCGGTGCGCAGCGCGACACCGCGTTCGTGCAGCAGCGCGACCAGGGTCCGACACACGTCGGCGTAGTCCACGATGCCCGTGGAGGCCACGTGCAGGCCGCCGACGGACAGGATGTGCGGCTCGCGTTCGCGGACCTGCTCGGTGCCCAGTTCGGTGACCGGCACGCCGTTCGCCAGGCCGCGCTCGTACAGCGCGCGCAGGCGCGGGAGTTCGTGCACGCTGGTGGCGACCACGAGCTTGCCGGTGACGTCGTGCGCGATGTCGTGTCGGGCGCAGAAGTCCGTCATCCGGCGGGCGCCCTCGACGGCGAACCGTGCCTTGAGGCTGCCCGGGCGGTAGTAGAGGCCGGAGTGGATCACCCCCGAGTTGCGGCCGGTCTGGTGGGCCGCCCACGAGGTCTCCTTCTCGACCACGGCGACGGTGCGTCCGGGGTCGCGTTCGGTGATCGCGTACGCGGTGGCCAGGCCGACGATCCCGCCGCCGATCACCACCACGTCGTAGGTCAACGTCATGAGAGCACACCTCCGGTCTTCGACCCTAGACGGTGCGGGCCGGGAGGGGGCGTCGGACGGCGGGCGCCGGTCGTGCGCCGGTCGGCTCACCGGCCGCGGCGCCACCTCGCCGGGGACCACCACGCGGTGGACGCGGCCGGCGCCGGGGCGGGGACCGGGTCCCGCCGCACGGGTGGTGCGGGTACGGGCTCGGGCATCGGCGGCGCGGGGATGGGTGCGGGAGCCGGCTCGGGGGTCGGGTCCGGGTGGGCGGCGGGTGCCGGCCAGGGGGCGCCGCCGTGGATCGGTCGGTCGGGCGTGAAGGCGACCGGCAGCGCGGCGAGGGCGCGGATCCAGGGGGAGGATCGCCAGGTGAGCCTGTCCGGGCGGACGGCCAGGCGCAGATCGGGCAGCCGGTCGAGCAGCGTGTCCACGGCGGTCTTGGCGATCAGCCGGGCGTGGTCTCGCGCGGGACACATGTGCGGCCCGCCGCCCCAGGCCAAGTGCGCGCGGTTGCCCGTGAGTTCGGTGCCGGCGGTGCGCACGGCCGGGTCGGCGTTCGCGCCCGCGATGCCCAGCACCAGGAAGTCGCCGCCGCGGATCACGGTGCCGCCGAGCACGGTGTCCTCGGTGGCCCAGCGACCGGCCGCGTTCTGCATCGGCGGGTCCTGCCACAACACCTCGTCCAGCGCTTCGTCGGTGGTGTGCCGGCCGCCGGTGAGGGACGCGTGCAGGTCGTGGTCGGTCAGCAGGATGCGCAGCGCGTTGCCGATCCAGTTGGCGGTGGGCTCGGTCGGGGTGATCACGAGCAGGTCCTCGATCACCTCGGCGTCGGTCAGCCCGGCCGGGTGCGCGATCAGCCAGGACGTGACGTCCGCGCCCGGCGCGGAGCGCTTGGCCGCGACCAGGTCGGTGATCATCGTGTGGAAGGCCAGTTGATGCGCGAGCGCGTCCGGACCGCCGTCGAACATCCCGTTGATCGCCCGGACCAGGTGCGGTCCGTCCGGGGCGGGCATGCCGACCATCCGGCCCATCGCCAACAGGGGCAGCCGTTGCGCGTACTCGGTGAGCAGGTCGGCCTCGCCCCGGGTGACGAACGTGTCGATCAGCGAGTCGGCCATGTGCTCGATCTCGCCCCGCAGGGCCCGTCGGTCGACCCGGCCCAGGCTGTGCGCGACGGCCGTGCTGCGCCTTCGATGCTCGGCCCCGTCGGCGCACAGGACCGACGGGCGATACTCGACCATCGGCGCCAGCGGCCAGTCGTCCGGGACCAGGCCCTTGATCCGGTCGCGCCACAACCGCGAGTCGTGCGAGAACAGGACCGGATCGCGCAGCACGGCCAGCACCTCGTGATAGCCCAGGACCAGCCACGCGCGCACGTCGCCCTCGAGCACGACCGGTGCGACGGGACCGTGCCGTTCGCGCAGTTCCCGGTACAGGCCGGCCGGGTCGGTCTCGAAGCGCGGGCCGGTCAAGGCCGCGTACGGGCAGCCGGATCTCTCGGTCATCTCAGGACACATCCCGCTCCGCCGCTGCCACGGCTGTCGCCGGCGCACATCGGCCCGCCCCCGGTGGGCGACCCGCCCCCTCTACGGCCCGGAACCATATCGTGCCCGCGACCGCTTGCCACGGGTTCGAATCGGACAGGAACGGCCTTTCTCCGTACGGGAATCGATCTTCGCCCCGGGAGGACCGGCCGGACCCGGCGCGCGGCCCGCCCGAACGAACGAGCCGGCTCGCGCGGGAATTGGTCGTGGGCGCGGTCGCGATGGCGTACAGTTGGGGTTACCGACGCGGGGTGGAGCAGCTCGGTAGCTCGCTGGGCTCATAACCCAGAGGTCGCAGGTTCAAATCCTGTCCCCGCTACTTGGATCGCAGGCCCGACATGTACATGTCGGGCCTGCGGCGTTTTCCGGGACGGCGCCGCACGGTTGCCCGCGCCGGTCGGGGGACGTTCCCGGAGCGGCTCAGACGGTGATTCCGCCGACCAGCCTGGCGCGTTCGGTGAAGTCCTTGACCGCGCGCACGTCGGCGTACGGCTTGAGGCCGACCATCAGATCGTTGAGGTAGGCCGCGTTGCGGGACGAGTGCACCCGGTCGGCGATCTCCAGGGCCTGTCGGCCGGTCGCGCACGCCGCCTCGATCTCGCCCGCGCGCAGCTCGGCCTGGGCGCCCACGGCCAACCGCAATCCGTGCGAACGCTGGAACGCCTCGCCGCGCAGGCCCGCGAGCGCCTGCGCGGTGAAGTAGCGGGTGCGCTCGGGCACGCCGAGGTCGCGGTAGCACTCGGCGCCGTCCGCGCACAGTCGATCCCACGTGAAGAAGTCGATCCACTCCGGGTCGGCGTCGCCCGGGCGGGACCGCTCCAGGTGCGCCTCGGCCGCGTTCAGCGCCCGTCCGCAGCCCGCCGCGTCGCCGGCCCGGGCCTGGGCGCGGGCCTCGACCAGGTGCAGGAAGCCGGTCACCCGCGCGGTCGCGATGCCCTTGTTCCGCTCGATGGCGGCCTGCGCGAGGTCCACCGCGATGTCGGGGTTGCCGCGATAGGTGGCCTGAAGGCTCATCGACGCGAGCACATAGCCGCCCAGCGGTACGTCCGCCGCCGCGCGGGCCAGCCGCAGGGCCTGGATGTAGTAGCGCTGCGCGACCTCGTGTTGGCCGGTGTCGAAGGCCATCCACCCGGCCAGTCGGGAGAGTTCGGCGGTGGCGCCGAACAGCCGGCGGCCCACGTCGTCGTGGTAGCTGCCGCGCAGCAGCGGCGTCGCGTCGCAGCGCAGACACTCCGGCACCATCGACGCCCGCCAGTCGCCGCCGCCGTATTTGCTGTCCCACCGGCGGGCCTCCTCGGCCGCCTCGCGCAGCTTGGTGACGTCGCTGTGGCCGACGTGCGACCCGGTGCCGCGGTGCTCGGCGCGGGCGTCCGCCGGGGTGATCAACCATCGGGCCATCGGGGTGCCGTAGGCGGTGACGGCGAACGTCCCGGCGAGCAACTCGCGTCGATTCACGTGGTCGTGCCTCCACAGGTCGGTGGCGGTGCGAACTGCCTCCCCGACGTCGCGTGGGAAGGCCAGACCGAGATCGGGATCCACCGGCCGGCTGTCGTCCAGGCCGATCTCCTCCAGCGGCACCGGGCGGCCCAGGCGCTCCGCGAGCACGGCCGCGATCAGGTGCGGCACGGGGCCCTGTGGAGTCATCCCCTTGCCGACCCAGCGGGCCACGGAGGTCTTGTCGTAGCGGAGGGACAGGCCGCGCCGCGCGCCCAGATCGTTGACCCGGCGGGCGAGCCCGGCGTTGCTCACCCCGGCGACGCCCAGCAGTTCGCCGAGTCGGCCGTTGGGTCCGCGCTCGCGCGGGGGTCGAGGGCGGGGGTCGACGGCCTCCGGGCCGGTGTGGTCGGGCGCGGGAACGAGACGGACGCGGTCGGAGGGCGCCTGCTCGGCGCCGGCCGGGGAATCGCCGAAGGAGCCGTCGGACCCGGCGCCGACGCCTCCGCTCACCACCCCCGGATCGGAGACCTCCGGGTCACCGTGGCCGGGAGCACAACGCCCCGACTGATCCTGCTTGGGACTGCCGCGCATAGTTTGCCCCCAAAGGCAACCCTCCGTCCGCCTCAGCGTAACCGGACCGGCCACCGTCGGTAAGGGAGATATTCGCCATTCCGGGGTGTCGTGCGACGGGATTTCACGTGTCGTTCGTGGTCGAGCCGCCGCCGGGACAACGCTTGGCCAAGCCGTCACCAAGGCCCGGTCGCAATCATTGACAGAACGTACTTGACGGCGCGTCAGTACCCAGGCACGGTCAAAAGGAACCATGCGCCGGGTGTGTGTCCCCGTGCGCCGTCGGATGCGCTCTACTCAGGCTTGCCTAACCTTGGTTTCATGGAAGTGTCGGAGCACATACGGCCGGTATCCATGGTGGTTCGCGCGGAGCCGTAACCCGAAGGGGGTCGAGATGCGCTGGTTCGCAGGGACGTCCGAGAGTCGGAGCGTGACCCGGCCGACCGGGGCCAGGACGCTGTGGGACGGCTCCGATCCGCTGTGGCTGGTGGGGGATTGGCCCGCGGACGAGGTCCGGGTGGTCAGCCGGGGTGGGATGCGGATGGCGGTGCTCGGGGTGTGCGGCGCCACCGACGCCGAGCTCGAGGTCGGTCTCGCGGTCGCCCGCGGCGGCGCGCTGCGCCACCTGACCGGGTGGGCCGGCAGCTATCACGTCGTGCTGCGTACCGGGCTGCGTACCGTGGTGCTCGGTGATCTCGCGGGCGTACGGCAGGTGTTCCACGCCGAGCCGGCCGACGGCGTGGTCTACGCCTCGCACGCGCTCCCGCTCGCCGACCTGACCAGGGCGGGCCTGGACACCGAGGCGTTCGCGGCCCGACTCGCCTGCCCCGATGTGCCCGAACTGGTTTCCGGACGCTCGATGTTCGTCGGAGTCGGCCGGCTGGAACCAGGCCATGCGCTGGACGTCGCGCACGGTGTGGCGCGGGTCCGGCTGTACGAACAGCACCGCTCCCCGCTCGACTTCCCGGGCGCCGCCGACGCGCTGGGTCGTGCGCTGAACGACGCGGTCGGCCGGCGGGTGGCCGGATCCAAGCGCCCCGGCGCGGATCTGTCCGGTGGACGGGACTCGGCGGTGCTCGCGCTGCTCGGCGCCCGCTCGGTGTCGATGGCCAAGTCGCGGGACCTGCTCGCGGTCACCTGGGCCGAGCCGTGCGCCCCCGGCGACCCGGAGTCCGCCGCGGACATCGTCGCCCGCTCGGCGCGGCTGCGGCACCTGGTGATCCCGGGTGGCGTCGACCACCTGCCCTACACCGGTCTGGAGGACGTGCTCGGCGGCGCGGTGATGCCCGACGAACCGGGCTTCTCGCTGATCGGCATGGCCCGAACCACCCGTACGTTCAACGCCATTCGCGAAGCCGGCATCGACATGCACATCACCGGTTACGGCGGGGACGCGGTGCTGGGCACCCCGCTCGCCTACCTCGCGGACCTGGCGATGGACCGCCGCCGGATGACCACCGCCCGACACGCCCGCACCTGGGCGCGCAATCTGGGCATGAGCGGCCACGAACTCGCGAGCACCGCGAACCGGGTCGCGCGCACCACCTTCCCCCAGGCGCTCGACCAACTCGCCGAGATCTTCGCGGGTTCCGGTCGGGTGGCCCCGGGCCCGGCCGCCGCGATCGCGTGGTGCACCGCGGCCCCGACGGCGGTCTGGACGACGCCGGACATGCGCCGCCGTCTTGCCGTGTCGCTGCGCCGCCTCGCGGGCGAGTCGGTGGTCTCCGCCGGATCCGTTGTCGCCGCGGACCCGGCGGTCCACGGCCGTCCGGGGGACCGCGCCGCATGGGTCGCGGTCCGCCGGGCGGCTGAGCGCCAACGCGCCTGCCAGCAGCTCGCCGAGCGGATCGGAGTGCGGGTCCAGGCGCCGTACCTGGACACCGCCGTGGTGCGGGCGGGGTTGTCCCTGCCGGCCTGGGCGCGCGATCGGGACGACGGGCCCAGGGCGCTGCTCACCGCGGCCGTGCAGGGGTTGTTGCCCCGACACACGCTGGGCGAGGTGCATCGGGCCGACTACACCGAGGCGGAGCGGCGCGGGTTGCGGCTGAACGCGCGCGTGCTGCGCGAGCTGTTCGCCGATCCGCTGCTGGCCGAGCTGGGTGTGCTCGATCCGGTCGAGGTGCGGCACACGCTCGACCGGGCGATCGGCGGCCCGAACCTCGGCAAGGGCGAACCGGTCGTGCGACCCGACGTGCCGCTGGGCGCGCTCGCCGACATCGTCTCGGCCGAACTGTGGCTGCGCGGCGTCTGGGAGGGCCGAGTAATGCGCTGGGACGCAACTCCCAGCTCCGCCCCCGGCATCCGCATGGCCGCCGTCGCCTGACCCCGCACACGCCTTTGCCCGGCTGCGCCAAGGGCGCGGTCGGGCGAGCGCGCAGAGGGCGCGCACGCCTTCGCCCGGCCGCGTGGACGACGGGCCCGCCTTTCGCGGTCGCGCACAGGGCGGGCACGCCTCGCACGGTCACGTGCCCGCCCGCACCCGGATCGCACGCCGTTGACCACAGTCCGCCGCACCCTCGGCGCGGCCACCGAGGGGCGCGGCACCCCGGCCACACCCGGAGGCCGCCACGCCGGCCCGGGGCCACGGGGCCTCTGGAGCCACCACCGCGCGCTTGTCCGCCCGGCCCGCCATCGATCGGGAGACGGCGCCCAGCCGCGCGGGGTACGTGAATGGCCACCGCCGGGCGGACATGGCCGCCGCCGTCGCCCGACGCGATCGCTTCGGCGTGCCCGCCGGTCGCGGCGCGATGCGGTGGATCCGGTGCACGGGAGCCCGACCGCCCGGCACAGCGAGCCTGGGCGGACATGGCCGCCACCTTCCCCCGACACGAGGCCGGCACGCCCTTGCCCCACCGCACGGCCCGCCTCGCGGGCCACGGAATCGCACCCGCCGCCCATCCCACCCGCCGCATGGCCGCGCGTGTCCGGCGCCGCCCGCTCGCCCGGTGCGCGCCCATGCCGGCGCCTCACGTCGTGGCTCGCCGCATGGCCCCCACCGCACCGCCGGCGTCCTCACTCGCGCCGCCCTTCCCGCTCCCCGCGCGCGTGCCGGGTCCGCCCCCTCAGCATCGCAGTGTTGCAAGAGGGCTAGTCGCTCCCCGCGCGCGTACCGGGTCCGCCCCCGTTCCGCCTCGTGGCTCGCCGCGCCGCAGGCGTCCCCACTTGGGCGGCCCGTCTCGTTCGCCGCGTGGCCGCCCCGTGCCCGGCGTCGCTCGCTCGTCCCATCCGCTCCCATCCGCGCCGCCCGTCGCGTTCGCCGCGCGGTCGCCCCCCGCGCCGCAGGCGTCCCCGCTCGCCACGCGGCCGGTCGCGTGCCCGGGCGGTGGGCGTGCGTTGTTTGGGGTGCTTCGGGGGTGAGGGGTTGGTGGGGGATTCGGGGTGGGGGCCTTGATCCGCTTTCGGTGCGGACCTAGCATGCGAGCACGTGGCACCTACCGACCGGTAGGAATGTCCGATCCGGCTCGATCCACCGCGACACCGCAGGGGGAGCACACACATGAGGGACCGCCACCTCGAACCCGAGCACATCGCCTTCCGCGAATCCGCGCGCGAGTTCTTCCAGCGCGAGGTCGTCCCGTTCCACGACCAGTGGGAGAAGGACGGAATCGTGGACCGCTCGGTCTGGCTCAAGGCCGGCAAGCAGGGGCTGCTGGGCATCGACGTGGACGAGCGCTACGGCGGCGGCGGAGTGTCCGACTTCCGCTATTTCGCGACGCTGTCCGAGGAGCTGATCCGGGTGGCCGCCTCGGGCGTGGGCTTCGGGCTGCACAACGAGGTGGTCGCGCCGTACCTCAACGACCTGGCCACCGACGAGCAGAAGGAGCGCTGGCTGCCCGGCTTCTGCTCCGGTGAGATCATCACCGCGATCGCGATGACCGAACCCGGCGCGGGCAGCGACCTCCAGGGTGTGCGCACCACCGCGATCCGCGACGGTGACCACTACCTGCTCAACGGCGCGAAGACCTTCATCACCAACGGCATCAACGCCGACCTGGTGATCGTGGTGGCCAAGACCGACCCCACGGCCAAGGGCAGCAAGGGCATCAGCCTGATCGTGGTCGAGCGGGACATGCCGGGCTTCGAGCGCGGGCGCAATCTGGACAAGATCGGGATGAAGGCGCAGGACACCGCCGAACTGTTCTTCGCCGACGTCCGGGTGCCGGTGGCCAACCTGCTCGGCGAGGAGAACCGCGGCTTCTACCACCTGATGAACAACCTGCCGCAGGAGCGCCTGGGCATCGCGAGCGCGGCGGTCGCCGGCGCCGAGACGGTCTTCGCGCACACCCTGGAGTACGTCAAGACCCGTACCGCGTTCGGCCGCCCGATCGGCTCGTTCCAGAACACCAGGTTCGAATTGGCGGAGATGGACACCGAGTTGGACATCGCGCGCACGTATGTCGACGACTGCGTCATGAAGCACATCGCGGGCGAGCTGGACGCGGTCGCGGCCTCGAAGGCCAAGTGGTGGACCACCGACCTGCAAAAGCGCGTGGTCGACCGATGTCTGCAACTGCACGGCGGCTACGGCTACATGCTGGAGTACCCGGTGGCCAAGGCGTTCATCGACACGCGCGTGCAATCGATCTACGGGGGGACGAACGAGATCATGAAGGAAATCATCGGCCGCTCCCTCGGTATCTGAAGCGGAGTGCGAACATGACGCAGAGTCCCCTGGCCGAGGCATTGCGGCCGGAAGCCATCACGGCCTGGCTGGCCGAGCGGACCGAGGTGCGCGCACCGCTCGGCTTCGACCTCGTGCTCGGCGGTCGCTCCAACCTCACCTACGTGGTCTCGGACGCCGACGCGCGCCGCTGGGTGCTGCGTCGGCCGCCGTTGGGGCACGTGCTCGCGACCGCGCACGACATGGGCCGCGAGCACCGGATCCTGGCCGCGCTCGGTTCCGGACGCACCGACGTGCCGGTACCGCCGGTGCTCGGCCTCTGCACGGACGACACGGTCAACGGTGCGCCGTTCTTCGTGATGGACTTCGTCGACGGGCACGTGATCCGCTCCGCCGAGGACGCGACGAAGCTGCTCACGCCGCAGGCCCGACAGCGGGCCGGAGAGCAGCTCGCGGACGTGCTCGCCGCGATCCACGCGGTGGACGTGGACGCGGTGGGCCTGGGCGAACTCGGCCGTCGCGAGGACTACATCGGGCGCCAGTTGCGCCGCTGGCATCGCCAGTGGGAGGCCACCCGGGTGCCCGGGATCGAGGCGATCGACGAGGTGCACGACGCGCTCGCGGCATCCGTACCGCCGCAGCAGGGCGCCACGATCGTGCACGGCGACTTTCGGCTCGACAACGTGATCCTGGGCCCGGACGGCACGGTGCGGGCCGTCCTGGACTGGGAGCTGTGCACGCTCGGCGATCCGCTCGCGGACGTGGGCACCACGCTCATGTACTGGGTCGAGGCGGGCGAGGACGGCGCGTTGTTGCCCGCCGACGGCACCGCGAGCGAGGGCTTCGTCGACCGGGCCGCGTTCGCCGCGCGTTACGCGGCGGCCACCGGTCGGGATCTGTCGCACATCCGCTGGTACCAGGCGTTCGCGTGCTGGCGGCTCGCGTGCATCCTGGCCGGCGTGCTCGATCGCTACACCGCCGGCGCGATGGGCGACCAGGACGCGGCCGGCCGGTTCACCGCCGACGGCCTGCGCGCGCTGGCCGAGCGCGCGCGGGAGATCCTCGCGCACGCCTGACCGCCGTCCGGGTGGCGTTGCCGCGGAAAGGTGAGCGCGCGACATCCGGGTGGTATGGGGCCCTCCACATCCGGATCCGGTGACGAGGAGGGCCCATGGCCGACGCTGAGCCGAAGGGCGTCGTGGTCGGCGTGGACGGGTCGGAGCCCGCCCGGCGGGCGCTGGACTGGGCGATGACCGAGGCCGAGCTGCGCGGCCTGCCGCTGTACGTGGTGACCGCGCAGCCCGCGACCCCCGGGTATGTGCTCCCGGCGCCCGACCCGAACTTCCAGGAGGACCTCGAGCGGGTGCTCGCCGAACTGCGGATCCGTACCGAGACCACGTTCGCCGAGGTGAACGGCGAACGCGAGCGGCCGTTCGGCGGGCGTGCGGAGGTCCAGGTGTACTCGGGGACGGCGACCGAGGTGCTGCTCGGGATGTCCGAGCGGCACGAAATGGTCGTGGTGGGCTCGCGCGGTTCCGGCGGCTTCTCCCGCCTGCTGCTCGGCTCGGTCAGCACGGCGGTGGTGCACCACGCGGCGTGCCCGGTGCTCGTGGTGCGCGGCTGACCGGCGCGAAGCGTGTGAGTGGGCCGGAGAGAGCGAACCCGGGAGACCGGGCTCGGCGCGGTGCGGCTCGGCTCAGGAAAGCGGTGCGGCTCAGCTCAGGAAAAGGGTGTCCAACTCGTCCTGCGTGAACGGCTTCCCGGGCAGCGGGGAGGAGTGTCCCGCGTGCAGGCCGTCGAGCAGGATCTCCAGATACCGTCCGGCGATGGTCAACCGCTGTGGATGCGGAAGCCCGGACGGGGGCAACAGGCACGACATCATCAGCGAGATGTCGGCGTCCGAGACGTCCGCCCTGAGCAACCCGCCGGCCTTGGCCCGATCAACCAATACGCCTACCGCGTCGTTCAGTTCGGCACGCGAGGAACTCATCTCCTCGGTCACCGGAACCCGGCCGCTGAGCGCGGGGAACAGCCGCCCGGCACCCGAGCCGACCGCGCGACGTAAGTAGCGCGCGAGGGCGGACCACGCGTCCGGCTCCTCGTCCAGCGCGTTGATCGCCTCGGCGGTGAGCCGATTGGTCTCGGCGATCATGATCCGCTGGACCAGCGCCTCCTTGCCGGTGAAGCGGCGGTAGATGGTGCCCACCCCGACCCCGGCGCGGCGGGCTATCTCCTCCATCGGAGCGTCGTAGCCCAGCTCGCCGAACACCTCGCGGGCCGCGCGGAGCACCTGTTCCAGATTGCGTCGGGCGTCGGTGCGCAACTGCGGCGACGGCTCGGCCGGCCGGCTTCGTTGCGGCTTGCGAGCCGGCGGGATCGTCGTCGTGTGCCGACCCCCGATGCCGTCGCCGGTGTCCTGTGTCTTCGTGGTACGCGTACGCGAAGCGCCGCTCATAGCGTCTCCCCCGAAAGGCAAGTGTGTCGATTCCCCCACCAGACCCCGCTTTGCCCAGGGCGTCGAGACTACCCGAACCGACCCCGCCCCAGAAGCGGAATCCGACAGCACGGTTGTGAAGATATCGCTGACCGCTGACGTCTCGTCACCAACCGTGCGGGGCACGCAAACCCGATGAACATCTGTCTGTGGCCGCCGGAAAGGGGCAGAGTGGGACGCATGACGACCTCGACTCGGCCCGAGCGCATCCTGATCGTCGGCGGCGGCTACGTCGGCATGTACACGGCCCTTCGCCTGCAACGGAAACTCAAGGCGGGAGAGGCGACGGTGACCGTCGTCGAACCGCAGTCGTACATGACCTACCAGCCCTTCCTCCCCGAGGCCGCGGCCGGCGCCATCTCGCCGCGGCACGTGGTGGTCCCGCTGCGCTCGGTGCTGCCCAAGTGCCGCATCGTGACCGGGACCGTGGAGCACGTGAACCACGCGAAGCGGACCGCGACCATCGAACTGCTCGGCGGCGAGACCTACGACGCCTCCTACGACCTGCTCGTGGTCGCGCCCGGCTCGGTGGCGCGCACGCTGCCGATACCCGGCCTGGCCGAGTGGGGCATCGGCTTCAAGACCGTCGAGGAGGCCATCGCTCTGCGCAACCACGTGCTCGAGCAGATGGACACCGCCTCCTCGACCCGGGATCCCTCGATCCGCGACCACGCGTTGACCTTCGTCTTCGTCGGCGGCGGCTACGCGGGCGTGGAGGCGCTCGCGGAGCTGGAGGACATGGCCCGCTACGCGTGCCGGTACTACGACAACATCACTCCGGCGGACATGCGCTGGATCCTGGTCGAGGCATCGCCGCGGATCCTGCCCGAGGTGGGCGAGGACATGGGCCGGTACACCGTCGCCGAACTGCGCCGGCGCGGCATCGACGTACGGCTGAACACCCGGCTGGAGTCGGCCCGCGACCGGCACGTGGTGCTCTCGGACGGCACCGAACTCGACGCGAGCACGCTGGTGTGGACGGCGGGCGTCAAGCCCAGCCCGATGTTGATCGCCACCGACCTGCCGCTGGACGACAAGGGCCGGCTCAAGGCGCGCGCGACGCTGGAGGTGGACGGCGTCCCCGGCGTGTGGACGGCGGGCGACTGCGCGGCGGTGCCCGATCTGACCAAGCCGGGCGAGGAGTTCACCGGCCCGAGCGCGCAGCACGCGGTGCGCCAGGCGCGTGTGCTCGCCGACAACATCATCGCCACACTGCGTGAACAGCCGCAGCGGCAGTACCGGCACAAGCACGCCGGTTCGGTGGCCTCGCTGGGCCTGCACAAGGGCGTCGCGCAGGTGTACGGGATCAAGACCAAGGGCCTTCCGGCGTGGTTCATGCACCGCACCTATCACCTCAGCCGGGTGCCCACGCTGAACCGCAAGATGCGGATCATGGCCGAGTGGACGCTGTCCCTGATGTTCCGGCGCGAGATCGTCTCGCTGGGTTCGATCGAACACCCGCGCGCCGAATTCGAGTACGCCACCCGAGGCGACCGCAAGCCCACCAGGTAGGCGTGAACGACCGGCGGGCTCGTAGGCTGCCGTGGTGCCCGAGGGTTGAGTGTCTCGCGACCGGGTCCCGTACATTGCCACAGCGCACTCCTGTGGTACCCCGAACGGGGGCCCGGTCACGGGACGTGATTCCCTCACGGCCGACTTTCGCCCACACTGGTGATGTCACCTGCGGTAAACCTCCATGCGCTTTGCGTGAACGAACTCCCTAGGAAGCGAGCGGTTGAACATCACTCGGTGGGGCGCCCGGCTGGCCGGTGACCGGCGGCGCTCGGTGCCGGCGGCACGCAGCCAGGAATCGAACGACACCTTCCCGTTGCGCGACGTGCTGGCCCACGCGCCCGCGCTGATCGCGGTCACCCGAGGGTCGAACCACGAGCTGTGTTACGTCAACGACGCCTACCGGGCGGTCTTCGGCGCGCGCAGATCGGGCGTTCCGGCCCGGGACGCGTTGCCCGAGTTGGCCGAGCACGGGCTGCTGACGCTGATGGATCAGGTCTACCGGACCGGGCGCGGGCGGACGGTGCGCGCCCGCCGCGTCGACCATCGCGGCGAGACGTATCCCGGCATGCCGGAGAGCGAGCGCAAGCACGGCTACTACACGTTCGTCTGCACGCCGGTACGACCCGAGGCGGCCGGGCGCGGCGGCGACACGCGGGGCGTGCTGGTCTTCGCGGTCGACGTCACCGACCAGGTGCAGGCCACCGACCGGCTGCGGGAGAGCGAGCGGCGGCACCGGCAGGCCGCGGTCACCCTGCAACGCAGCCTGCTGCCGCAGCGGCTGGAGAACCCCGACGACCTGATCGTGGCCGCGAAGTACCTGCCCGGCGGCACGGACGCCGCGGTGGGCGGCGACTGGTACGACGTGATCACCCTGGGCGCGGGCCGCACCGCGCTGGTGATCGGCGACGTGATGGGTCGGGGCGTGCGCGCCGCTGCGGTGATGGGTCAACTGCGCACGGCGGTCCGGGCGTACGCGCGGTTGGACCTGCCGCCGCACGAGATCCTGCAACTGCTCGACGAGACCGCGATGGAGATCGACGCCACCCAGATCGCCACCTGCGCGTACGCGGTCTACGACCCGGGGGAGGGCGTGCTGACCTATTCGACGGCGGGCCACCTTCCGCCGCTGGTCCGCGACGGCGAGGACGTGATCCACAAGCTCGACGACGCGAACGGGCCGCCGCTGGGCACGGGTGCGAGTTGGCCGCACACCTCCGGCCGGATCACCCTGGACCCGGGCTCGACGGTGGTGCTGTACACCGACGGCCTGGTCGAGCGCCGGGGCGAGGACTTGGACGAGGGCATCGACACGCTGGGCGCCGCGCTGTTGTCGTCGGTGGGCGAACCCGAGGCGGTCCGCGACCATCTGATCGCGCACATGCAATTGCCCGAGGAACACGACGACGACATGGCCATGCTCGTGCTGCAACTGCCGCGTCGGGAAGGCGCCCAGGCCCGGCTGTTCCGGACCGCGTCGCTGGACCTGCTCGGCGGCAGCGAGGTGGCCGCGCGTGGCCGGGCGTTCACGTCGGGCGTGCTGGCGAGCTGGCAGGTCGGCGAGGAACTGCGCGAGTTGGGCGTGCTCGCGGTCAGCGAGTTCGTCGCGAACGCGCTCACCCACGGGGCCGCGCCGATGCGGTTGCGCCTTCGGCGCACCGACAAGCGGTTGATCGTCGAGGTCTCGGACGCGGACGATCACGTGCCGCGGCGGAGGCGGGCCGCGGCCGACGACGAGAGTGGGCGTGGGGTGGCGATCGTGGCGACGATCGCGAAGTCGTGGGGGAGTCGGCTCACGGACGAGGGCAAGACGGTCTGGTGCGAGTTCCCGTTGGGGTGATGGGGTTTTTGGCCTCATGCGCCGGCCGGGCTGGGTGGCCTCAAGCGCCGGCCGGGCTGGATTGGTTTTGGCTGACCTTGGGCGGTGGGTTGCTTTGGGGTGGCCTCAAGCGCCGGCCGGGCTGAGTGGCCTCATGCGCCGGCCGGGCTGGATTGGTTTTGGCTGACCTTGGGCGGTGGGTTGCTTTGGGGTGGCCTCAAGCGCCGGCCGGGCTGAGTGGCCTCAAGCGCCGGCCGGGCTGAGTTGGCGTCATGTGCCGGCCGGGGTTGAGGTTGGTGGTCAGGCTGTGAGGGCCTGGGGGGTGGGGTGGGGGGTGGATTCGGCGATTATTGTGCCGTTTTGGGTGGGGTTGAGGGTGTGGCGCATGCGTAGGGCGAGTGCGGTGATCAGGAGTGAGCAGGCCATCAGGGCGGCCAGGTAGGGGCCGTACAGGCCGGCGCCGACCATGACGCCGGCGAAGGCCGGACCCGCTGCCATGGCGAGCTGCTTCACCAGGGACTGGGCCGCGTTGTACTGGCCGAGCAGGTGCGCGGGTGCCAGGTCCGCGACCATCGGCCCCAGCGTCGGCGCGAGCAGCGACTCGCCCACGCCCAGCAGCGCGAACGTGATGATGATGGTGACCGCCGCCGCGACCTTGTCGCCGTGCACCAGACCGGACAGCGCGGTCACGATCCAGGCGAGCAGCCAGACCAGGCCGGTGGCCGCGATCACCGTGCTGCGCCGGCGGCGCTGGGTGATCCGCAGGACGGTGAGCTGACCGAGCACGATCACCGCGGTGTTGGCCGCGAGCGCGACGCCCAGCATGCTCGGCGAGATCCGGCTGACCTCGGTCGCGAACGCGGCCAGGCCCGACTCGAACTGGCCGTAGCAGGTGAAGAAGATGACCGCGCTGACCACGCACAGCCGGACCATCGCGCGGTCTCGCAGCAGATGCCGGAAACCCGCGCCCGGCACCGTCCCGGCCGGCGCGGCAGGCACCGCGGGCAGCCGGACCGTTCCGCACACCGCGCCGAGCACCAGGAACATCGTGGTCTCGATGGCGAACAGCAGGGTGAAGCTGGCCGGCCGCGACGGGTCGACGATCAGGCCGCCGATCAACCCGCCGATGCCCAGGCCCAGGTTGTTGAAGGTGAACTGGAGCGCGAACGCGCGAGCGCGGGTCGGCGCCGTCGTGCACCGCACGATCATCGTCGCCAGCGCGGGCTGGATCGCGGCCACGCCGGCTCCGAGCAGCGCGGCGCCCACCATCACCGGCAGCTCGCCGCGGGCCAGACCCAGGGTCAGCGCGCCGAGCGCGGCCACCACCGAGCCGACCGCGACCACCGGGCGGGGGCCGCGCCGGTCGATCGCCGGACCGACCATCGGGAGCGCGCACAGCGCGGCGATGGCGAGCACGCTGAACATCAGGCCGGCCTGACCGGCTGACAGCTCTCGTACCCGCGTCACGTACACGAACAGGAACGGCACCGTGAAACCGCTGCCGAACGCACTGAGCGCGTTACCGAGCTGGATCCGACGCAGAGCGCCCTGGGTCGCCATCACACACCTCCCGACTACCGGTCGCGCGGGCCGGCCGCTCCGGTCCACGGGGATCGGTCCGCAGGCCGGGCTCGGGCGTACGGAGGCGTGCGAGAGCAGCCGAGCCGACCGTCGCCGGCCCGGGGCATGCCCGAGTCCGGCGGCGAGGGACCGCCTGTATCCGCGTCGAGGCGGGTGCGCCGGGGGCGACCGGAGTCCAGGGCGCGCCTGGTCCGGGCCCACGCCGGCGTCGCCGCCGTGCCTGATCCGAAGAGTCCGAGTCCTCAAGCCTGAAGACTTCAGAGCTAAACTATACGGATCTATAGCGTCGCCGTCCAACGCCTTGTGTCGCGACAGCCCGGAGACGGCGGCCGAGCGGGCCGAGGATGCGATACTTCCGGGCATGACAGAGGGGGCCGAGCAGGCAACAGCGGACGAAGGCGACATCGAGGAGTACCTCGCCGTCTTCCAGCGCGAGTTCCCCGAGGTGGACCCGCAGGTCGAGACGATCGTGGCGGCGCTGTCCAAGCTCAACCGCCGGATGAACGTCGCGTACGGCCGCCAACTCACCGCGCTGGGCATCACCAACGCCGAGTGGGAGGTGCTCAAGGCCCTGGTGCTGGTCGGCCGCCCCTACCGGCTCAGCCCCGGCGACCTGGCCCGCCGGTTGGGCCTGACCCCGGCGGCGATGACCCATCGGCTGGACCGGATGGTCGCCGAGGCGCTGGTCACCAGAACCCGGGACGAGCAGAACCGGGTGCGGGTGATCGTCGAACTGACCACGACCGGTCGGGATGTGTGGCTGCGCGTGGTGCGCGAGGCCGCGGTCTTCGAGGCCGGTCTGCTCCAGGACCTGGGTCCGGCCGAGCGGCACGCGCTCGCGGCCGGCCTGCGCGGCATGCTCGCGCGGGTCGAGGAATCCCAGCCGGACGCGGGCGGGCGCCTGGACACGGAGTGATCCGGCGGGCTCCGAGCGCTGCCACGCTCGGGTGCGCCGCCACGGCGGGACACCGGACGAGAAGGGGACCGGATACATGCGAGTGCGCATTCCGAGGCAACGCGGCGACATCGAGCGGCTGGACCGGCCGCTGCCCGAGGGACTGTCCAGACCGGCGCCGCGCATCCTGCGCGCGCCGCGCCCGAGGGCCCCGCGCCCGGCCGAGGACCCACTGCTGGACTACCGCCTGGTGGTCACCCGCACGCTGATCCGGCACCGGCCCGCCGAGGCCGGCGAGTGCGGTTGCGGCGTGCCCGTACCGTGCCCGGTCCGGGCGCACGCGGCCCGGCTCCTGGAATGGGTCTGACCCGATACGGATCCGACGCGACCCGCTCTGAAGTCTTGTGCGCGAAGCTTCAGGGAAGCGGGTCGCCGGCCCGCCGGAAACGGGTGACCATCGGCTGGAGCAGCCACACCCACAGGATCAGCACCGCGAGCGGGATCGCCACGGACAACGCCCAGGAACGGCCGAACAGGTAGTCCACGACCAGCAGGATCGCCGAGATCATGGCCACCGCGAGGGCGACCGCGCCAGCGATCCCGTAGCGGTTCGACCGCCTGAGCAGGACGTCCTTGAGGCCGCCCCGGAAGAGCAGTCGATGCTGGACGGCCGGCGCGATGAAGCACACCGAGGACAGCGCGGTCGATATCAACGCCACCAGGAAGACGTCCTTCTGGAACTCGGTCACACGCGCGAAGCCCTGCGCGAAGGGCACCGTCAGCAGGAACGCGTACATGAACTGCACACCCGGGAGCGCGATGCGCAGCCCTTGGAGCAACTCGTTCAGTTCGCGGTCCAGTCGTTCCTTCGACGTTTCGTCCATGGTGGGCTGCTGCCCCGAAGAAACGTTTCACACCCTCTCCCGGCACCGCGAAATCACCTGCCCGCGGCGCCGGCGCGACGTTAGGGTGTCGTCCATGCACCGCGACTGGTCGATCTGCCCGCCGCCCCGCCACTGAGCGGGGTGTCCCCGGGTCCGATCCGACAGTCCGGGTCGCGGCCCCTGCCCGACCTGGCCCGAACCGGTGCCGCCCCGCTCCGACGTTGTCCTGTTGGCGTCGAAGTCGGAGCCATTCCATGTCTGTTCGTACCTTCGTGCACGCTGCCCGGAACACCCGATCCGGGCTCGATCTGTTCGTCCTCGCCGGAGTCCTGTGGGGCACCGGCGGGATCGCCGGCGCGGTCCTGGCCGGCCGCGCCGGCCTGCACCCGGTGGCCATCGCGGCCTACCGGCTGCTCGCCGGCGGTCTGCTGATCACCGGCTACGCGCTGGCCACGGGGCGGCTGCGGGTACGCCGCCCGAGCCGGGCCGAGCTCGCCCGGATCGCGAGCGCCGGCGCGCTGTTCACGGTGTTCCAGGCCGCCTACTTCGCGGCCGTGGTGGCCGGCTCGGTGAGTCTGGCCACGCTCACCACCATGGTCGCGGTACATCTCATGGTCACCGTCGGCACGGCCGTGCGCGAGCGGCGCCGACCCGGCCGGATCGTGCTCGCGAGCCTTGCCGCCGCCGCGCTGGGTCTGGTCCTGCTGCTCGGCACACCCGCGGGCGGCGCGGGCGGCGCGCTCGTCGGTACGGGCTTCGCACTGGTGGCCGCCGGTGGGTTCGCGGTGCTGACCCTGGACTCCCGACCGGCCCTGCCCACGCTCGATCGGGTCGCGGTGACCGGCCTCGGATTCCTCTTCGGGGGTTGTTTGTTGCTGCCCGCGGGGCTGGTGGTCGGGATGACCGTGCCGATGCGCGCCGACGTCCTGGGCGCGGTGGTCTTCCTGGGCGTGCTGCCCACCGGGGCGGCGTATGTGGCCTACTTCACCGCGCTCGGCCGCGCGCACCCGGCCGGCGCCGTCGTGGCGGTGCTGCTCGAGCCGCTGACCGCGACCGTGCTCTCCGCGCTCCTGCGCGGTGAGCGACTCGGTCCGGTGCAACTGCTCGGTGCACTCCTCGTGCTGACCTCGATCGCCGTACACGGACGCGCGGCCGGCCTGCCGGCCCGCGACTGAACCCACGCGGCCCCGTCGGCCCTTCGGGCGGAACCATCCCGAACCACCCGCCCCGCACCCGTTTCTCGGCTAGCGTGCCGGCACACGGAGGAGGTGCCATGAACGTGTCCGAGGATGTGTCCGACGGGGCCGCGTGTTCACCGTTCGACCCGACCGCGCTGCCGGCGACGGGGGGTTACTACAAGAAGCTCCCACCCACGCCGTGCACCTACGAGACGGCGCCGTTACCGGCCGAGGCGGTCGACGGCCACCCGATCGTCTGCAAGAACCGCGCGTGCAAGTACTACCGCAAATCCGACAAGGTGGAATACAAGTCCGGCCCACGCGCCTACCGCTGCGAAGAATGCATGACCTGGACGGACTGAAACCGTCACCCGTCACCGTCACCCGGAGCCGGCGACATCTCGGCCCGGCCGGCGTCCGCGGCCACTCCATGGCATCGACCAGCCAACCGCCGGCCGAGTCCCATCAGGGCCATGCGGCCACGAACATGGTGGGTCGGGCCGATCGCCGGGTGACCGTGCGGCCACGCGGCGACCAGGCCCGGCCACGTTCGGGGGCGTCCTCGACGAGGACGCAAGCGCATCATTCCCCGTCGGGGAGCCGCTGATTCCGTTTCGGGGCCAGTGAATTCGGCGATTGTGCCCGTGCGTTCGCGATCGCGGCCGCCGCCGGCGCACGCGCGGCCCTCGCCGCCATCCGGCGCAACCACCACCGGAACACGCACCCCGCCGCGATCAGGAGGAGCAGCACCACGAAGCCGAAGGACACCCAGAACGCGGTGGGGGTGGGCAACTGCCCCGGCGGGGTGTCCGGCCACGCGCGCGGCAGGTCGTCGGGCGTGCCGAACACCGAGCGCATGGCGAGCGCCGACCGGCGGTAGGTGACCCCGTCCGGCCAGTCCTTGCCGCTCGCCAGCGCGGCCAACCCGGTGGAGAGCCAGATCACCGCGGTGCCCGCGATCAGCAGCAACAGGCCCGCGATCAGCAGACCGTCCGGCACGCCACGCGAGGGCGCCCGGCCCGGCGTGGGCAGGCGCGGTTCCGGCGGTTGTCCGGGCGAGCCCATCTACGCCGCCGGATCGTCGGCCAACGCCGCCTCGGCGCGCACCCGTTCCTCCACCGCGTCCTCGGTCATCGCGCGGTCGGTGTAGACCATCGGCCGCTCGGTGTCGGTGATCAGGTGCTTGACCACCTGTACGTTGCCGTTCACGTCCCACACCGCGATACCCGGGGTCAGCGTCGGGATGATCTCCACCGCCCACCGGGGCAGGCCGAGCACCTTCCCGGTCGCGCGTGCCTCGTCCGACTTCTGCATGTACACGGTTCTGGTCGAGGCCATCTTCAGGATCGCCGACGCCTCCTTGGCCGCCGCGCCGTCCACCACGTCGGAGAGGTGGTGCACGACCGCGACGAAGGACAGACCCAGCCGACGGCCGAACTTGAGCAGGCGCTGGAAGAGTTGGGCCACGAACGGGCTGTTGATGATGTGCCACGCCTCTTCGACCAGGAAGATGCGCTTGACCCGGTCCGGGCGGATCCAGGTGTGCTCCAGCCACACGCCGACGATCGCCATCAGGATCGGCATCGCGATCGAGTTCCGGTCGATGTGCGACAGGTCGAAGATGATCAGCGGCGAGTCCAGGTCGATGCCGTCCGTGGTCGGCCCCTCGAACATGCCCTTGAGGTCGCCGTCGGTGAGCCGGTCCAGGACCAGCGCGACGTCCAGACCCCAGACCCGGACGTCCTTGACGTCCAGGCTGAGCAGTTCGCACGACTCGGGGGTCGGATTGCGCAACGCCTCGACGATGTCCGGGAGGATCGGCTGCCGCCCGTGCACGGTGCGCATCACGTGCGTGTGCGCGGCCTTGAGCGCGTAGCCGGCGCGCTCCTGGAGCGCGTGGCCCATGGCCACCTCGATGATGGTGCGCAACAGCGCCAGTTGGCCGGTGACGGCGATCGCCGGGTCCAGCGGGTTGAGCCGGACCGCGTCGCCGGAGAGGTCGTTGGGGTCCAGTCGGACCGGCTTGACGCCCAACGCCTCGGCGATCAGGTTCCACTCGCCGACGCCGTCCTCGCCCTGCGCGTCCAGGACCACCACTTGGCGGTCGCGAAAACGCAGCTGGCGCAGCACGTAGGTCTTCTCCAGCGCCGACTTGCCGTTCCCGGACTCGCCCAGGACCAGCCAGTGCGGTGCGGGCAGTTGCTGGCCGTAGAGCTGGAAGGGGTCGTAGATGTAGCCCTTGCCGGAGTACACCTCGCGGCCGATGATCACGCCCGAGTCGCCCAGCCCGGGTGCGGCCGTGGGCAGGTAGACCGCCTGGGCCTGGCCGGTGGACGTACGCACCGGCAGCCGCTGGGTCTCGTTGCGGCCGAAGATGATGCCGGAGAAGCCCTGGGTCAACGCGGACATCAGACCTGACACGTGATCACCTCATCCCTTGGTCGCGGCCACTGTCGTGGCCGCCGACGCTCACTTGCGAATGCCCGTCGCGAACGGCAGCGTGTTGACGAACGCGCGGTGCTGCTCGCGGTCGCACCACTCCAGCTTGAGGAAGCACTTGCCCGCCGACGCGCGGATCGTGCGCTTGTCCCGGGAGAGTTGGTCGGGATTGCGCGAGGACACCGTGATGTAGCCGACGATGTTCACTCCCGCCGCGCCGCCCGCCAAGTCCTCGCCGCGCTGGTCGACCCGGCCGGTGTGGGCCATGTCGCGCGGGTCGACCACCCGGTTCATCTTGGCCGCGCGGGCCGCGTCCGCGTCGTCGTTGGTCTTCTCGGTGAGCATGCGCTCGATCGCCACGTCGGTGGGTTCCAGGTCCATCGTGACGGCGACGGTGCGGATCACGTCCGGGGTGTGCACCAGGAGCGGGGCCAGGAAGTTGACGCCGACCGGGGTCAGCGGCCACTCCTTGATCCACGCGGTGGCGTGGCACCACGGTTCGGCCGAATCCGACTCGCGGGTCTTGGCCTCCAGGTAGTTCTGGTGCGTCGCGTCCAGCTCGGCCGGCCACGCGTAGCGCGCCTGCATGCCCTCGAACGCGTCGATCTGGTGCTCGGGGTCGTACATCGAGTGGATCAGCGAGGACAGCCGGGCCTCGTTCAGCGGTTGCCGGACCCGGATGTCCGCCTCGGTCAACCGGGCGCAGACGTCGGTGAGTTCACGTGCCATCACCACGCCGATGCCCTTGTCACCCTTGCCCATCACGTTCGCCTCGGCGGCCAGCTCCCGGGTGTAGTGCATGCACGCGATCAGGTAGGCCCGGTGCTGCTCGGAGGAGGTGGAGACCATCGACTGGAGCTGCTCGTAGGAGTCCTGGACCCACAGCGGCGCCTTGTGGTCGCCGCGCCGGGCCACGTCCTTGGCGTGCGCGTCCGGGTCGGCGGGCAGCGTCCGGGCCAGCACCTGCAACCGGGTGACGAAACCGTCGCCGTTGGCCACGTGCTTGAGCAGCGTGCCGAACCGCTCGACCAGCGCCTCCTGGTCCTCCGAGTCGCGCAGCCCCACACCCGGGCCCTCGATCTCGACGGCGGCGGTGACCGTGCGCCGTTCCAGGTGCAGCAGCACGGTCAGGTCGTCCGGGCCGAACGGCACACTCGACCAGGTCACCCGGCCGACCCCGGGCGGGGCACCGACCGCGACACCCTGGCCGGTCAGCCTGGTGCCCGCCTCGGTGACCGCGGACCGGTACTTCGCGCCGCGCTTGAGCGTGCGCTTGTAGGTGCGGTTGATCTCCCACCACTTGTAGAACGTGCGCTTCTTGTACGGCATGTACACGGCGGCGAACGCGAGCAGTGGGAAGCCGACCAGACCGGCGATGCGGATCACCAGGACGGGCACCAACAGGCCCCACATCAGGGCGAGTCCGCCGGCCGCGATGATCAGGAAGATCTCACCGGGCTCGCGGTTCTTGCCGATGACGGCGGTGGGTTTGGCCTTGCCGATCAGGAAGGTCCGCCGTCGGGCGACCGGTTGCGTAGTCATTACTCTTTACCGTTCCTCGCGTGAGGCGTTGCCGCGGGGTTGGCCGGAGGCGTCGGTGCCGGAGTCGGGGCGCCGCCCGATCCGCCGCCCCTGGTGCCATGGGCCGCAATGCCCGACGATACGGCGTTCGCGGTCACCGGGGCAGAGCCGGAACCGGTCGATCCCCGCGAGGCGTGCGCCTGGATGCCCTGCTTCACGTACGTGG
This sequence comes from Embleya sp. NPDC025285, assembly GCF_055558835.1. Taxonomy (NCBI): domain Bacteria; kingdom Bacillati; phylum Actinomycetota; class Actinomycetes; order Kitasatosporales; family Streptomycetaceae; genus Embleya; species Embleya sp. NPDC025285. The sequence goes on along the minus strand of NZ_JBVHLU010000014.1, from coordinate 59,564 downwards.
CCGGGCCGTTGACCATGGACGCCGGACCCGCCGACTGCATCGCCTTGCGGCTGCTGTGCAGCGAGGCCATGTCGTCGCCGATGCTGGGGACGAAACGATAGATGAGCACGCTCGCGAAGATGGACAGGAACAGGATCGCCAGGCCCGAGAGCACCGACGAGAACGCGTCGTCCTTGCCGCCGGCGGTGACCGCCGTGGCCAATCCGAGCACGATCACGATCACCGGTTTGGCGAGCAGTACCGCGATCATGATCCCGGCCCAGCGCCGGACGTGGTGCCACATCGCCTTGTCCACCAGACCCGAGTACACCGCCGTGCCCAGGATCGCGCCGACGTACAACATCGCGGCACGGACCAGGAGTTCGACCCACAGCACGGCCGCGGCGGCCATCGAGAGCAAGGACACGAAGATGAGCATCACCGGCCCGCCGCCGAGGTCGCTCGCGGGATCGAGCGCCTTGGAGAAGCCGCCGAGGAACTTGTTGGTGTCCTGTTGGGTACCGGTGGCGATGGCCGCGGTGACCGCGTCGGTCATCGAGACGGCCAGATACAGCATCAGCGGCGTGAACGCGGACGCGATCACCGCGAGCCACAGGTAGCCGACCGCCTCGCTGATCGCGGTGCCGATCGGGACCCCGCGCACGGCGCGCTTGGCGACCGCGAGTATCCACAGGATCAGCGTGAGGAACGTGGACGCGGCGAACACCACCGCGTACTGGCGCAGGAAGCCGGGGTTGGTGAAGTCCACCTGCGTGGTGTCGTTGACCGCGCCGGCGAGCTTGTCGATGATCCAGGTGGCCGCGTCGGCGCAGCCCTTGGCGATCGAGCCGAGCGGGTCGGTGACGGTACCCAGCGTGCCGGTGCCCGGAGCGCTGGGGCCGCCGTTGTTGCAGATGTCCTTGGCGGGGCCGGTGAGCAGGTCGCACTCCGGCTTGCTCGCGGGTGCGCTGGGAGCGGGTGTACCGCCGGGCGGTGTGGTGGCGCCCGGTGTGGGCTCGGCCCACGCGCGGCCGGCGCCGAGCACGACGACGGTCCAGGCCGCGGTCAGTGTCCCGCCGAGGGTCAGGAATCGGTTGCGAAGGCTGCGGCGTTCCCGGTCAGCGTGCATGGCGCAATTCCCCGAACTCCCCGTCGGCCTTGGCGATGTCGTTGGCGCTGGACGGATCCTGTAGCCCGGAGACCGGAGTCGGGCCCTCCTTCTGACTGAACTCGACCAGCTTCCAGTCGCCGTTCACCCACGACAACTTCATCGTGGTGGTGTTCCACGCCTCGGCCACCGGCTTGGTGGAGCCGGGTCCGGCCAGGCCCACCACGCCGACGCTCCAGACCTCGACGGTCGCCGAAGCGGCGGTGAAGACAACGGACTTGGTGCCCATCGGGACGGCCCGACAAACGAAGGTCTGTCCCTTGGGCGGCGAGCCGTCCGGTTGCAGGCCGAATGTCGTGGTCTGCGTGCGGTAGGTCTGGTCGGCGCGCGCGAGCAGACCGTCCCGGACCGCCGGGTCGGTGACCGTGGTGATGATCGCGGTGCGCGGCTGGGCCCGGAACATCCGGTCCGAGCCGAACGCGACGACGAAGTTCGCCGCGGCGGACTGGGCGCCCTCCGCGGTCTGCGGGTAGCCGACCGGCACACCCGACTCGACGCGTTCGGGCAACTGGGCGGCGGACAGCGGTGGTCCGCTCGACGCCTCGGGCGCGGCGGAGGTCTTCGCGGCGTCCCCCGTGGTGGAACCGTCGTCCTCGTCCGAGCGGTTGGCGGCGAACAACAGGGAAACGATCACCACGGCGACCACCACGACCACACCGATCCCGGACAGTATGGGGTTGCGTCTGGGCTCCGGATCCTCCGGTGAGGAGGTGGGTCTGGGCAGCCGGGTACGCGTGACCGGTTCCTCGTCGCTCATGGCCTGTCCCCCTTACCGCGGCAGGCCGGAAGATACGGACGACCCGCGCGCACAACACTGTCCCCGGCGGCGGAGCGCCGCCGGGTTCGGTTGCAGCCGGAACGATCTTCCCAGACGGGAACTCATTCCGGTGGCACCGCGCTGTTGCGTGAACACAGGCTCGATTGTCCGGTAAAGGAACCGGAATTGCTGCTTTGCCTCGAATGCGGAATGGGGCATTCCGGTTTCGGGGCGCACGGCACACCGAAGTGCGCCGCGCCCGGGATGAAACACCACGGGATTCGCCACCTTGGGACGGCAGGGTGCGAATCGGTCTAGATCGCCATTCCGTACACGATCGTGAACAGCGTCCCGAGCGATCCGATGATGAAGACACCGGTCAGGCCGGCGATGATGAGGCCCTTGCCCTGCTCCGCGCTGAACGTGTCGCGCATCGCGGTGGCACCTATGCGCTGCTTCGCCGCGCCCCAGATGGCCAGGGCCAGACAAAGCAGCAGTGCGACGGCCATGATCACCTCGACCATGATCCGGGCCTCCGCCCCCAGCTTCGCGAACGGGCCCCAGTCCGGAGCTATCCCGCCGATGATCGTATTGATGTCGCCATTGCCTTCGCCAAGAAACACGTTGTTCACCGCCCCCGAGGTCGGGCTTTTGGTTGCCTCCGGTCGCATTCGACCGGAGGAGTGGTCGTTCGTTTATTGTGCTGTGGGGAAGCCGATCGGGCTACCACCTCGGCAAGTGTGTCTGCTCACTGTGTGTATCACGGGTGATTGCGCTGAGCAATCGTGGCACGCACAATGTGGACGGAGAGTCCGTCGCGGCCCGTCCAGGCCGCGAAGAATCGGGGGTGCCCGCCATGCGCAAAGCCTGGGTCGCCGGTGGCATCGCGTTCGCGATTCCCTTCGGTCTGGTCGGTCTTCTCACTGTAGGCGTCGGTGCGATGCAATCCGCGTCCGGTACGCAGACCGGCGTGGGCGGCACGATGGCGCTGGCTCCCGGCACGGTGCCCGCCGCGTACGCGGCGGCGATCGACAAGTGGGGGCGGCTCTGCCCGGAGATCTCCCCGGCGCTGCTCGCCGCGCAGCTCTACCAGGAGAGCGGCTTCGACCCGAACGCGGTGAGCAACGTGGGCGCCCAGGGCATCGCCCAGTTCATGCCCACGACGTGGCCGGAGTGGGCCACCGACGGCAACGGGGACGGCAAGTCGAGCCCGTGGGATCCCGCCGACGCCATCCCGGCCGCGGCGCGCTACGACTGCTCGTTGGCCAAATATGTCGCCTCGGTGCCCGGCGACCGCACCAACAACATGCTCGCCGCGTACAACGCGGGCGCGTACCGGGTGATGCAGTACAAGGGCATCCCGCCGTACACCCAGACCCAGGACTACGTGAAGTCGATCCGCTCGCTGGAGCAGAGCTTCGGCGTGGTGCAGGCCCCGCTCCAGCCGATGGCGCAGGCGGCGGGCGCGGTCAACTGGGCGCAGACCAAGCTCGGTACCCCCTACCTGTGGGGCGGTGAGGGCACCGCGGCCGACGGCGGCCGGTTCGACTGCTCGGGGCTGACCCAGGCCGCCTACGAGACGGTGAACATCAAGCTGCCCCGGGTGGCCAACGACCAGTGGAACGCCGGCCGGCACCCCTCACGCGACCAACTCCTGCCCGGCGACCTGGTGTTCTTCGCCACCGACCTGAGCGACCCGCGCAGCATCCACCACGTCGGGATCTACGTGGGCAACGGCCAGATGATCCACGCGCCGTACACCGGCACGGTGATCAAGTTCGGCCCGATCGACAAGCCGGACTACATCGGCGCGACCCGGGTCACGCCCGAGGGCGCGAAGTCGCTGCCGGACCGCAGCCCCGGCTCGGCGAACAACGATTCGGGCGCGGGCAGTCCGGCCGCCGACCCGGGCCGCTCCACCGCGTCGGGCGGCAAGGTGCCGGCCCGACTTCCGGCCGCGGCCGAGCCGCGCGGCGCGGACGCGGGCGGCGCGCGGGCGCGCTGACCGCCGGGGCGCCACGCGATTCCCGCCGGCCGATCGGGCCGTGCCGGGTGCGGGCGGGCGCCGGCGACCGGCGATGATGAGGTCGGTTCGCCCGCGACGGCAGAAAGGTACCGGCCGAGATGGCGATGATCCCCGGCACCGGAAGATTCACCGCGGTGGTCGGCGTCCTGGCGCTGGGCTTCGCGCTCGGGGTGGTGAAGTTGACCGGTCCGTACGGTTCGCCCCCGTACCACGCGCCGACCCGACCGATCGGCATCGAGACCCTGACACCGCGGCCCGGCACGACCGGTGCGGTGATGCAGGTGGTCGCGCACCAGGACGACGACCTCTACTTCATGAACCCCGACGTGGACCGCGCGGTGCGGGCGGGCACGGAAAGCGTCACGGTCTTCCTCACCGCGGGTGAGGCGGACGGGCGCAACGGCCCCGGCGGACGGCCCGATCCCCAGGCGTACGCCGCCGCGCGCAACAACGGCTCACGCGCCGCGTACGCGTTCATGGCGCTCGGGGATCGCGCGGCGCGCTGGGAGCGGCACAGCGTACGGCTGCGCGACGGCGCGCACGCCGAACTCGACCGACTCGTGGACGCCCCGAACATCAAGCTGGTGTTCCTCAACACCCGCAAGGAGGAGGGCATCGGCGCGCACGGGCGGCTGCGCACGTTGTGGAACGGCTCGGAACGCGAACTGGACACGCTGGCCCCGCGGGACGAGCCGGCGGGCGGACCCTACACGTACACCAGGGACGGCCTGATCGACTCGCTCGCGGACCTGATGCGGGCCCAGACGCCGACCGTGGTGCGCACGCTCGACCCGGAGCCGGACCGGCAGCGACACGATGGCGCGCACCCCGTACACGCCGACAACGGTGGTGTCTCGGACCACCAGGACCACACCGCCGCCGCACAGTTCACGTGGGAGGCGCTGCGCCGGTACAACGCCGATCGACCGGCCGCGAGCGCCGCCGCGATCGCCTACCGGGGCTACTACAACGAGCGTTGGCCGCACAATCTGGCGCCGGCGGCGCGCGAGCGCAAGGACGGGATCATCCGGGTGTACGGCTGGACGGACCGGGTGCGTCACTGCCCGGGTCGGGTGGACTGCGGCGACCTCAAGGTGCGGGACACCGCGCCCGGGACCAACTGGCCGCAGAGCACCACCTATCGCTACCCGAACGCGGGAGTGCGCCCGGTGCTCGGCGCGGACGGCCGGCTCACCGCTTGGGCCGTGCTCGGCGGGCGCGTCACCCGGTGGACCCAGGACGCCGTCGGCGGCCCGAACTGGTCCCCGGCGCACTCGATGCCCGGCCCCGGCGACGGCGAACTGGCCCCGGGGCTCGCCGCGGTGCGCATCGCGGACGGCCGGATCGCGGTGTTCGTGCTGCGCATCGGCGGTGCCCGCCGGGCCGATCGGGACCGGTTCGAGATCCTCACGGCGACCGAGACGACGCCCGGCGGCGAACTGGGGCCGTGGCGCGGCCTGGGCAACCCCGACGGCGACGGACGCGGCCCGGGCACACCGGTGGTCGGGGTGGACGGCGCGGGCGGGCTGTACCTGTTCGTGCGCGACCGGGACAAGGGGATCAGCGGCCGTCATCGGCCCGCCGGGAGCGACACGTGGTCGGCGTGGCGGGACCTGGGCGGCGGGGAGATCGTCGAGGGGCCCGGCGCGGTGACCCGCCCGGACGGCCGGGTCGTGGTCTTCGGCACGGCGCGTGAGGGCATTCGCTACTGGGAACCGGTCGGCGAGCGGTCGGGGCCGCCGCGCACGATCGCGGCCGAGCGACCGGCGGGCCCGCCCGCCGTGTCGGTGGGCGCCGACGGCCGGGTGGGTGTCGCCTACCGGCGGGCCGGCACACCGGAGATCGCGAGCGTGGTCGAGGGCGGGCCGAACGGGTGGGTGCCGGCCGACTCGGGAGCCGCGGGCGCGGGTTACGAGGCGTTGAGCCGAGTGCCCCGACCGGACGGCACGACGGCGACGCTGACCCGGGACGCCGACGGCCGGCCGATCGTCCTCGGCGCGTCCGGGGCGCCGGTCGTGCTCGACGAGCGCGCGGTCGCGGTCGATCCCACCGGCGCGCCGGACGGCGCCGGGCACGCGGTGGCCCTGTGGCTCGGTCCGGACGGTGCGCTGCGCACCGCGCGGCTGCCCTGACGGCACCGTCCGGGCACGCGCACCGGTCCGCACATGCGAATCGTCCGCACACGCGCACCGGTTTGAACACGCGAACGGCGGGCGCTCCCTGGAGGGAACGCCCGCCGTTCGATGCAGCGGGTGGAGCGGGTGACTCAGACGCTGACGCCGTGGCTGCGCAGCCAGGTCATCGGGTTGACCGCGGAGCCGTAGTTCGGCGTGGTGCGGACCTCGAAGTGCAGGTGCGGGCCGGTGACGTTGCCGGTCGCGCCGGAGAGCGCGATCTTCTGGCCGGTCTGCACCTTCATCCCGGCCTTGACCGAGATCGAGGACAGGTGCGCGTACTGGGTGTACTTGCCGTCCGCGTGCCGGATGACGACCTCGTTGCCGTACGCGCCGCCCCAACCGGCCGACACGACGGTGCCCGAGGTGACCGCGCGCACCGTGGTGCCGGTCGAGACCGCGAAGTCCTGGCCGGTGTGGCTGCCGCTGGACCAGCGCGAGCCGCCGGAGCCGAAGCTCGCGGTGAGCGTGGCGCCCGAGACCGGGGCGACGTACGAGCCGGAGGCGGTCGTCGTCGATTCGGTCTTGGCGGCCTCGGTCTTGGTGGTCGCGGCCTTCGGAGCCGGCTTGCTCTCCGTCTTGGCCTTCGGAGCCTCGGCCTTGGGGGCCTCGGTCTTCGGCGTCTCGGCCTTCTGCACCTCGACCTTGGGCGCGGCGGCCTCGGTCTTGGTGGTGGTCGGCGCGGCCTTGCCGTCGACCGTGAGCTTCTGGCCCGGGAAGATCAGGTCGGGGTTCTCGCCGACGACGGACTTGTTGGCCTCGTACAGCTTCGGCCAACCGCCGGGCACGTGCGCGGCGTTCGCGATCTTGGAGAGCGTGTCGCCGGTGACCACGACATAGGACGAGGTCGCGGCGGCCGGCTCGGTCTTGGGCGTCTCGGTCTTGGGCGCCTCGGTCTTCGGGGCCTCGGCCTTGGGGGCCTCGGTCTTCGGAGCCTCGGTCTTGACCTCGATCTTCGGCGCGGCGGCCGTCTTCTTCGGGGCCGGCTTGGCGGTCTCGGTCTTGGGAGCGGTCTTCGGCGCGGTCTTGCCGGCCGAGGAGCCGGTGTCGACGTCGGCGGCGGCGCCGCCTCGGGTCAGGCCGGCCTTGACCGAGCACACCGGCCACGCGCCGGGGCCCTGGCCCTTGAGGACCTTCTCGGCGATCGCGATCTGCTGACCCTTGGTCGCCAGGTCGGCGCGGGCGGCGAACTCCGTGCCGCCGAACGCCTTCCAGGTGCTCGCGGTGAACTGCAGGCCGCCGTAGAAGCCGTTTCCGGTGTTGATCTGCCAGTTGCCCGTGCTCTCGCACTGGGCGACCTTGTCCCAGGTGCTCACGGAGGCGGCCTGGGCGGTGCCCGCGCCGATGATCGGCATGGCGACGCCGACTCCGGCGACACCCGCCGCGGCGATCAGACGCGTGGTCCTACTGGTGCTGCGACGGCGATGACGCCCGGTTCCGGACAGCATGGCTGGATCCTCTCCCACGCCTACGAGGTGAGCTGTCGGATTCGGGCCGGAGATCGATAGCCCGGCCACGTCCCGAAGGACATGGCTTCACCCCAAGCCGTTCGCGGCGTCCGATCATCGAGATCGGGGCCGTTCGCGGCGGTTCACCTGTGGTTCCCCCGCTCCTGTCGTGTGGTGCTCGTCAGCCTCCCGAACGGCCGGCGACAGGATTCGGCGTACCGGCGATCGGGGTCCGTGTGGGATACGGACGGATCGAACGCTAAGCAGGCCTCGCCGAAGATCACAAGTCTGTGTCGGATAGACGTCGATTATCCGTTTTGCGGATGAGCGCAATGTAGATGATCCCTTACGGAAAGGACCGTAGTTGGCGTTCCGTGGTGGAAGGGCAGGGAACGCGTGACATCGGCCCTTGGTCACGGCGTACGCCGATCACCCGGGAAAGATCACCTGCGCCCCGTTCGTCACACCCGCATCGCGTGTGGCGTCGCGCGGACCGGGCCCCTGCCCACCGACAGGGGCGTACGCACCCGTGATCGACGTGATTCGGCCCACAGACGAAGCGCATCATGTCCGATTTGCCCCAGGGGGCTTCACTCTGCGTCGTCACGGGATCGCGACGCGACACCGCCCGCGGCGCCGGCTGATGCGCGGCGCCGCGGGCGGTGTGTGCGGGACTCAGCCGCGCTGCGCGCGCCAGCCGGCCCACGCGCTCTCCACCATGTCCGCCGTGTCGTGCCGGGCCTTCCAGCCCAGTTCGGTGGTGATGCGATCGGCGCTCGCGACCACCCGGGCCGGGTCGCCCGCGCGCCGGGGTCGCAGCTCCGGCGCGATGTCGCGCAAACCGGTGACCTCGCGGATGAGTTCCACCATCTCGCGCACCGACGTGCCCTCACCGCGACCGACGTTGAGCACCAGACGCGCGTCCGGGTCGGTGCCGAGCCGACGGGTGGCCGCCACGTGCGCCTCGGCCAGGTCCACCACATGGATGAAGTCGCGCACGCAGGTGCCGTCCGGGGTGTCGTAGTCGTCCCCGAAGATCACCGGCGCCTGATCGGCCGTCAGCTTCTCCAGCACCATCGGCACGAGGTTGAACACCCCCTCGTCCGCGAGCTCCGGCGCGCCCGCGCCCGCGACGTTGAAGTAGCGCAGCGCGGCGTACGAGATGCCGTGCGCGCGCGCCGTGGCCTTGATCATCCACTCGCCGACGAGCTTGCTCTCGCCGTACGGGTTGATCGGCAGGCACGGGGTCTCCTCGTCGACGAGGTCGACGTCGGGCATGCCGTAGACGGCGGCGCTGGAGGAGAACACGACGCGCGTGACGTCGGCCGCGACCATGGCCGCGAGCAGGACGCGCAGACCCTCGACGTTCTCCTCGTAGTAGTAGAGGGGGCGCGCGACCGATTCGGGCACCTGCTTCTTCGCCGCGATGTGCACCACGCCGTCCACGGCGTGCGCCCGGAACGTCTCGTCCAGCAGCGCCCGGTCCAGCACCGAGCCGACCACCAGCGGCACGTTTTCGGGAACCCGTTCGCGCGCGCCCGTGGAGAAGTCGTCGAGGACGACCACATCCTCGCCGGCCGCGAGCAACGCCCGCACGACATGCGTCCCGATGTACCCGGCACCGCCGGTGACAAGCCACTTCATGAGGCGACCCTACCCGGCATCCCGGGTTCGCGGAGGGTGCGCGAATCGCGCGTGGCGACCCCCGCGGCGCCCGCCCTCCAGGGTGCCTGACCCGGGGTCGGGTCGACCGTTACCATGCACAGGATCTCGTGGGCAGGGCGCATATTCGCCCAGGGGGGATCCTGCGTCGCTTCCGGGCGGCCACATCGGGAAGGGCGTAAAGCGCGTGCGACGCGACTTCGGAGTGGGTCGGCAAGGAACGCTGGCCGAACGATTCTCCGGCCGGGACAACAGCATCGGATTGATCCGGCTCCTGCTGGCGACAGCGGTCGTGGTGGCGCACGCGCACATCCTGGGCGGCTTCGGCAAGCATGAGCCGGGCAACGGCTTCACCGGCATGCAGGTCGGCCTCGGCCGGATGTCCGTGTACGGCTTCTTCGTGCTGTCCGGCTTCCTGATCACCCGCAGCGGCATGCGCACCACGACCGGGCGCTACCTGTGGCACCGGATGTTGCGCATCCTGCCCGGTCTGTGGGTCTGCGTGCTGTTCACCGCGCTGGTGGCCGCGCCGATCATGTTCCGTCACCAGCAGGGTTCGCTGGACGGTTTCTGGCGCCATGGCGAAGGCCCGTTCGACTACATCCGCGCGAACTGGTGGACCGGTCTGCGGCAGTTGGACATCTCCAACATCCTGGCCACCGGGAAGAAGGAGGGGCACGCCTTCGACCCCGGCTTCGACGGCGCGCTGTGGTCGCTGAGCTACGAGATGACCTGCTACGTGGTCGTCGCGGCGATGGCCTGGTCCGGCGTGCTGCGCGGATCCCGCCGGTTCGTGCTGCTGGTGACCACCCTGCTGTACGGCTGGATCGTGATGGACCTGGTGAACGCCCCCGGCTGGCGCGGTCCGCAGAACACCAACGGCACCGACATCCACGTGCCGATCCTGAGCGAGTTCATCGGCCCGCTGCACAGCCAGTACCTGATCTACCTGAGCTTCCTGTTCTGCGTCGGCATGCTCTTCCAGCTCTACCAGGAGCGCATCCCGGTCAACGACGTGCTCGGCGTGGTCTCGATCGTCGCGTTGTTCGCGAGCATGCGCTTCGGCGGCTTCTTCGTGATCGGCTTCCCGGCCTTCGCGTACGCGCTGATGTGGCTCGCGGTGCGCCTGCCCAAGCCCTTCCGGGTGGTCGGCCGCAAGCGCGACCTGTCGTACGGCATCTATATCTACGGCTTCGTCGTCGAGCAGTTCCTGGTCGTGCTCGGGTACAACCGACACGGCTTCATGGCCTACCTCGGCCTGTCGCTGGTCGGCACCTTCGTTCTGGCCGCCGCCTCGTGGTACCTGGTGGAGAAGCCCGCGATGCGGTTGAAGGACTGGACCCCGGGCCTGTTCCGGTCCCGGTTGCCGGAGCCCAAGCCCGCCCAAGCCGACACGGCCACCCCGGACACGACGAAGGCGGCGCCGGGTTCCTCGACCTCGACGCCGCCCTCCGTATCGGTGAACCGCTAGGACCGCCCGGCCCTTGGGTCCCGCGGTCCCCGCTCAGCCGTTGTTCGCCCCCGGGGTGTTGCGGACCGGGAGCTTCCACGGCGGGGTGCCCAACCGCTGGCACTTTTGCTTGTTCGCGTAGCGCGGGCACTCGCCGCCGGCCTTCTGCAACTGGTGCGAGCGGTAGGTCAGCGAACCGATGCTCGAGTCGTCCACCGGCATGATGTCGTCGGCGACCGACGAGGCCGCGGTGCCGAACAGCAGGACCATCGCGGCCAGCGCGCCGATCGTGCTCGCCATCCCGGGAGTCGTGCGCCAGCGCGCGCCGACGTGCTTGGGCTCGGCGTCCGTGGCCGGGTCCGCGCGGTGCACGACGAACCGGTTCCACAGCGACTTCAGCCGTTGCGCGGACAGGTGGATCGCCACGCCCACCAGGAGCAGCATCACGTAGGCGAGCTCGATCGAGGTGCGCGGGTAGAGCTGCACCGCCTGGTCCTGGAACATGTGCGACGCGAACCAGAATCGCATCAGCCACGAGCTGGCCAGGCAGGCCACGAGTGCCAGCACCAGCGAGCGCCGCATGCCGAGCGCGAGCGCGACCGCGAGACCCAGCAGCAGGATCAACATGAACACGCCGACGCCGCCGAGCTCGCCGGGCGGCGGCCACATGCCCACCTCGCCGGGCGAGTCGCCGCGCCACATCAGGAAGTACGCGGGGTCGACCTTGGTGTCGAAGTAGAAGTAGTCGTCCTTCTCGCCGCCGCCCTTGAGCAGCAGGTCCTTGATGTACAGGCCGCCGATGATCAGGAACGGGATGATCGTCGCGACCACGAAGACCATCGCCGCCTTGAAGCCGCGTTTCCACGGCAACACCAGCAGACAGGTCACCAGCACACCGGCCGCGGACCAGACGAACCAGCCCGAGTAGGCGATCACCATCACGCCCAGCATCACGCCGAAGGCCACACCGGTGGTCACCCGATCGCGTGTCGTCATCTGCGGTGATCGGCGCAGGACCTGGATGAACTTCGCGATGATCGGCACGAACACGACCAGCACGATCGTGGTGTAGGGCTTGACCGGCTCGTACAGCGGGATCGAGCTGGTCACGCCGATGGCCAGGGCCCACAGCGGCTGGAACCACAGGCGCCAGGCGAGGTAGGCGGCCGGTCCGATCAGCGCCATGATCAGGATCTGCAGGTCCTGGAGGGCGTACGAGGTGTTCCCGTGCCGGAACACCTTCGCCCACAGCGCGAGCAGTTCCGGGAACAGCGGCGGGTACACGCCCGAAGGAATCGACTCGCCCCGGTTGATCGCCCCCGCCCAGTTCGCGAGGGTGCCCACGTCACCGCCGACGCCGTTGATCGGCCACGGCGTGCCGCGCAGGCCGATCGTGGTGCCGCCCGCGACGAAGCCGGTGGCGAGTCCGGCCACGACGGCGCACGAGAGGCGCACGAACAGCGCCTGCAGGTCCGGACCGAACCGCCGGTAGGCGATCACCAGCGCCGCGATGACCAGCAGCGCGATCAGCGTCATCCGCAGTTGCAGCATGGCCAGACCGCTGACCTGGCCGATCCGGTTGATCGGGTTGACCCGGATGTTGCGAGCCCACACGGCGAACACCACCGCGGTGAGTACCGCCACAGCGCCTTCCGCACAGACCAACAGCGGGCGCCGCCACCAGGGCGCCGGCGACGAGGCCGCCGTCGTCGGCAGGGTCTTCGGTGGTGAGGACGTGGGAAGGTCGGGCGACGGGGCGCACTCCACCTGGTATCTCCTTCAATGGGGCCGGGCAAGGGCCTGCCGGTCGACCCGCGGGCGATCACGCGCGGATGGACCGGCAGGACAGGAATCGAGACGTTCACAACCCCGTCGCGGGTTGCGCGTACGGGGCGTCGACCGCGCCGGATCAGGCGCCGACGGAACCGAGCGAGTCGGTGAAGTCCTTGCAGATCGAGTACTGCGGGAGCAGCCCCGAGGAGGTCGCGTCGTCGAACGAAGGGGCCTCGGCGTCCCGGGCGGAGAGCACAGGCGCGTCGGTCTGCCAGTCGATCGCCAACCGGGGATCGAGCGGATGCACGGTGTGTTCCCGCTCGGGGGCGTAGGTGGCCGAGCACAGGTAGACCAGCGTCGCGTCCTCGGACTGCGCGCAGAATCCGTGCCCGATGCCCTCGGAGACGTAGAGCGCCTTGCGCTCGACATCGTCCAGCAACACGCTCTCCCAGCGACCGAACGTCGGGGACCCGACCCGCAGATCGACCACGACGTCGAGCAGGGCGCCGCGCACGCAGGTCAGGTATTTCGCCTGCCCGGGCGGGACGTCGGCGAAGTGCACGCCGCGGACCACGCCGCGAGCCGACACCGACATGTTGGCCTGAGCGAGATCCAGCGGGTGACCCACGACCTTCGCCAGGTGGTCGAACCGGTACCACTCCGTGAACATGCCACGCGGGTCGCCGTGCAGGCGCGGCGTGATCTCCCAGACCCCGTCGATGCTGAGCGGGCGGATATCCATGCGAGCTTCCTCGTCAACGCTTGTCGGGATTGGGGGACAGGCCCTCACCGTAGTCGAGCAGATCGAGCAGGTATTTGCCGTAGCCGCTCTTGAGCAGGGGGGTCGCGATCGCCCGTACCGCGTCCTCGTCGATGAAGCCCGCCCGCCAGGCGGCCTCCTCGATACAGCCGATCTTGAGCCCCTGGCGCTGCTCGATGACCCGGACGAACTCGGACGCCTGGACCATCGAGTCGAAGGTCCCGGTGTCCAGCCACGCCGTGCCGCGATCGAGCAGCGTCACGCTCAGTTCGTCCGCGCGCAGGTAGGCGTCGATGATCTCGGTGATCTCCAACTCGCCGCGTGCGCTGGGCTTGAGGTCGCGAGCGAACTCCACGACCCGGTTGTCGAAGAAATACAGCCCCGGGACCGCGTAACGGGACTTGGGCCGAGTGGGCTTCTCCTCGATGGACAGCGCCCGACCCTCGGCGTCGAACTCCACCACGCCGTAGGCACTCGGGTTCGCGACCGGGCAGGCGAAGACGCGTGCGCCCGTCAGATTCGTGTGGCCGCGCAACTGCCGTCCCAGACCGACACCGTGGAAGATGTTGTCGCCCAGGACGAGGGAGGCCGGTTCGTCGCCGATGAAGTCCGCGCCGAGTACGAAAGCCTGCGCGATTCCCTCGGGCCGCTCCTGCACGGCGTATTCGAGCCGCAGGCCCAGTCGCGACCCGTCCCCGAGCAGACGTCGGAACTGCGGCTGGTCGTGCGGGGTGGTGACGACCAGGATCTCGCGGATGCCGGACATGATCAAAGTGGACAGCGGATAGTAGATCATCGGCTTGTCGAAGACTGGCATGAGTTGCTTCGAGACAGCCTGGGTCAAAGGCCACAGACGGGAGCCGGTGCCACCCGCGAGAAGAATGCCGCGCATGGCGCACACCCTACGTGGTGCGGGTGAACACCAGGTTCGGTCGGATCACGAGTGGGTCCCGAACGACTCGCGGGGTCACCGGAAAGGCTTGGGGGGCTGCGTGTAGAATCCCCTCTCTATGCAGATCTTGGTTACAGGTGGGGCCGGCTTCATCGGCTCGGAGTTCGTTCGGGGTTTGTTGTCCCGTTCGAGCGTGTCCGACACGGTCACCGTTTTGGACAAGCTTTCCTACTCGGGCAACATCGCCAATCTGGCCGACGTCGCGGGACACCCGGGATACACCTTCGTCCAGGGCGACATTCGCGATGCGGACGTGGTCGATCAGATCGTGCCCGGTCACGACGTCGTGGTGCACTTCGCGGCCGAATCCCACGTCGACAGGTCGATCTCCGGTGCGATGGAGTTCGTGACCACCAACGTCGTGGGCACCCAGGTCCTCCTCGACGCCGCGCGCAAGCACCGGGTGAACCGCTTCGTCCACGTGTCCACCGACGAGGTGTACGGCTCGATCGCCGAGGGCTCGTGGACCGAGGGCTGGCCGCTGGCCCCCAACTCGCCGTACTCGGCGAGCAAGGCGGGCTCCGACCTGCTGGCCCTCGCGGCCTTCCGCACGCACGGCATGGACGTCGTGCTCACCCGTTGCTCCAACAACTACGGGCCGTACCAGTTCCCGGAGAAGATGATCCCGCTGTTCCTGACCAACCTGTTCGACGGACACTCGGTGCCGTTGTACGGGGACGGCGCGAACGTGCGGGACTGGCTGCACGTGTCGGACCACTGCGCGGGCATCGAGAAGGTCATGCGCCTCGGGCGTGCCGGCGAGACGTACCACATCGGCGGTGGCGTCGAGTTGACCAACAAGGAACTGACCGGCCTGCTTCTGGAAGCGTGCGGGGCGGACTGGGGGATGGTTCGCCGGGTCGAGGACCGCAAGGGGCACGACCTGCGCTACTCGTTGTCCATCCAAAAGATCCAGGACGAACTCGGTTACGCTCCGGCCATACCCTTCGACCGAGGTCTCGCGGACACCGTAGCCTGGTATAGGGCCAATCGACCCTGGTGGGAACCGTTGAAGGCCCGGGCATCCGGGGCCTGATCCGGCTCGATGGTGGACGCACCACCGCTCGCTCCGTCGCCCGATCACTTAGGTGTATGAATCCCATGACCACGTTCGACATCATGTTGCCGTACTACGGCCCCGTTTCGCTGATGCAGGCCGCCGTGCGGAGCGTCATGACGCAGTCCGATCGGGACTGGCGGCTCACCGTGGTCGACGACGGCCGCGAGGAGGGCGTCGCGGAGTGGTTCGAGGCGCTGGGCGACAAGCGCGTGCGGTACCAGCGCAACGAACGCAACCTCGGCGTCTCCGGCAACTACCGCAAGTGCATCGGTCTGGTCGAGTTCGACCGGGTGGTCCTGATGGGGACCGACGACATCATGCTGCCGAACTACCTCGAGTGCATGCGCGCGTCGCTCGCGGTGGCTCCGGACGTCGCGATGATCCAGCCGGGTGTCGAGGTCATCGACGGCCTCGGCCAGCCGCTGCGGACCCTGGTGGACGGGACCAAGCGGCGGATCTACGCACCCAAGGTGGACGGCCATCGGCTGATGGGCGGCCAGGAGTTGGCCACCGGGCTGGTGCGGGGCAACTGGTTGTACTTCCCGTCGATGTGCTGGCGTGCCGACGCGCTCAAGGCGGTGTCGTTCCGCGAGGATCTGCGGGTCACCCAGGACCTCGCGCTGGTCATGGAACTGCTGCTTCGCGGCGAGGAGTTGCTCGTCTCGAGCACGACCTGCTTCCAGTACCGCAGGCACGCGGCCAGCATCTCCTCGACCACGGCCGGCACCGGTGCCCGGTTCGCCGAGGAGCGCCGCTACTTCCTGGAACTGGCCAAAGTCGCCCAGGAGCACGGTTGGTCCCGCACGGCCAAGGCGGCCCGCTTCCACGTCGCGTCGCGGCTGCACGCGTTGACGCTGCTGCCGGGCGCCGTGCGTACGGGGCGCAAGGAGAGCGTGTCGAACATCGTCGCGCACGCGTTCGGTTCGGTGCGCCAGGCGCGATAACCCGCGTCTCGGCGGCCTCGACGGAAAGAGAATCGCACCATGGCTGAACCGACCGGCGCCGCCCCGCAGGCCGTGCCCGCGCGGGTCGCCGTCCTCGGCGGTAGCGGATTCATCGGTCGCCCCCTGTGCGCCGCCCTGACCGAACGCGGCCACGAGGTCGTCGCGATCGGTCGGCGCGAGCCGGCGACACCGCTCGCCGCGACCTTCGTGGCGTTGGACGTCCAGGAGGCCCGACCGCAGGTCGTCGCCGAGGTGTTGGGCGAGCATCGGATCACCCACGTGATCAACGCGGCGGGCGGCATGTGGGGGCTGAACGACGAGGAACTCGTCGGCGCGAACCTGACCCTGGTGGAGAACCTGATCGAGGCGATCGCGCTGCTGACCCCGGCCCCGCGGCTGGTGCAGTTCGGCACGGTGCACGAATACGGTCTGGTCCCGGTCGGCACGGTGCTCCGCGAGGACTCCCCGGCGCGGCCCGCGATGGCCTACGGCGAGCTGAAGTTGCGCTGCACCGAGCGGATCGGCGCGGCGGTCGAATCGCGCGGCCTGGACGCGATCGTGCTGCGGGTGGGCAACGTGGTGGGCGCCGGCCAACCCGGGCACAGCCTGCTCGGCGGTGTGGCCGCGAAGTTGTCGGCGGGCGCCGGGCTCGACGAGCCGGTGCGGCTGACCTTCGCCTCGCTGGGCGCGCGCCGGGACTTCGTCGACCTCGACGATGTCGTGGCCGCCACGGTCGCCGCCGCGGAGTCGAGCGCGCGCGGAGTGGTCAACGTCGGCGGTGGCGCCGGCGTGCCCGCCCGCGAGTTGGTCCGCCTGCTGATCGAGGCCAGTGGCGTGCCGGCCGAACTGGTCGAGGAATCGCCCGACCCCGGCCCGGACGAGCAGTGGCAGTGCATGTCCCTGGAGCACGCGAGCGAACTGCTGGGATGGCGGCCGCGACACTCGCTCGGCCACGCGATGGAACGCCTGTGGGCCCACCACGCCGGCGAGCGGGTGTCCTGACCCGCCGCCGCGACGCGGACCCCGCCGCCCGGCACGGACCGCGCCGGCGTCCGCACAGCACGAGCGCCGACAGCACGAGCCCCCGACGACGCGACCGCGTCGTCGGGGGCTCGTGCCGTCAGTGCGCGCGGGGGTTGCCGAACGCGTGCCGGGTCAGGTTGCGCACCCCGCCCTTGTCCCCGCGGCGAACCGCCTTGGGCACCAGGGTGAGCGCGTGCAGCCGCGAGCCGATGTGGTTGCGCGCGGCGGCTGCCGCGCGGTGCCAGCCCAGCGCCTCGAAGCGCTCGATCATGCCGGTGAAGTAGGTCCGCTCGGTGACGAACCGGCGGCCACTGGTGGCCGCGGCGGAGGAGTGACTGACCGCGTGCCGCCGGTAGCGGAAGCAGACCGTGTCGTCGACCACCATGGTCGCGTGCAGGCACAGCGCGTCGATCACCATGGCGAGGTCGTGCACCTCGTCCAGGTCGTCCGGGAAGCCGACCTTCTTGGCGATGTCGCTGCGCCAGGCCAGCGAGGGGAAGTACAGCCAGTTGCCCCGGATCAGTCCGACCGCGAGGTCCTCACCGCCGTAGAGCCGGCGGCCCTGCGCCTTGGGCGCGAACAGATGCCGCTTGACCTGGTCGACGAACGGCATCGCCGGGTTGCCGGCGGTGTCGATGACCTGCACGCCGGGCTGCACGATCTTCGCGTCCGGGAACTCCCGCAGGCAGTCCCGCACGGTGGCCAGGTAGTGCGGGAGCATCACGTCGTCCCCGCCCATGAAGACCAACAGCGGGTTCTCGACCAGCGAGAGGACCTTCTGGTAGTTCTTCGTCACACCCAACCGGTGGTCGTTGCGCCGATAGTCGATACGACTGTCCTCGAGGCTCGCGAACCACTCGGGTACACCGGGTTCGGAGCCGTCGTCGGTGACGATCAGGCGCCAGTTCTGGTCGGTCTGGGCGATGACGCTTCGGACGGCTTGCTGCATCATGCCCACGTCGCCGTAGTAGGGCATCGCGACGTCGATCGTTTCCAACACCATCTCCGGATCCGAGTTGAGTGAACGAGGTGCTTGTCAGGCCTGCACGACTGTGTCGGACGGCGTACCCCGCAACGCGTCGTCCCGTCGGGCATCGCTCACATGGTGCCCCACATCGCGCTTTCCCAGACTCCACAGCAGGAACGCCATCATCAGCGTGGTGACCAGAGAGCCGGTCAGGTAGGCCGCCTCGACCCGGAGCTGGATCGAACCCGGCGAGGCGGTCACCGCCACGAGCGCGGCGACGCCGACCACCCAGGACCACATCTGCTGCCGGTGGGCGCCCTGGGCCATCAGGGCCTGTCCCAGCACGAGTGCGAGCATGTAGCACAGGGTGCCCATGGAGAACCACGCGAAGTCCGCGGTGCCCAGGACCCTGGGCGCGCCGAACAGCGTCGGTACCAGCCACGGGCCTGCGACCGTGGCCACGAGCCCGCCACCCAGCCCCAGGACCGCGACGATTCCGCAACTGCGCAGCACCAGTTGGCGGAACGCGGCCCGATTCCCGGCCGCGTGCGCGCCGGCCAGCCCCGGGAGCAGCGAGGTCTGCAGCGAGCTGAAGACGAAGAGCGGCACTCGGGCCAGCACGATCGCCGACAGCAACGCGCTGACCAGCTCGACCTCGCCGGGTTCGAGCAGCTTGACGTTGATGACCGCGATGTTCACCACGATCTGGGACAACATCATCGAGACGATCAACAGGGCCAGGCCCTGGTACATCGCCTTCCACGGCACGGTGGTCCCCGGCAGCGCGTGCCGCAGCACCGGTCGCAGGGTGACCAGGACCGACAGGAGCGGGGCCGCGGTCAGGATCAGGCTGAACATCAGCGCCGACTGCACGTCGGCGACCCCGAGGGCGACGGCGAAGGCGATCCGCAGGCCGCCGTCGATCGCGAGCTGCGCGCCGTACTCGCGGAACAGGCCGAGTCCGGCGAGGATTCCGCGGGTGACCGCGGTCGCGGCGAGCCCGAGGAACGCGCCCGCCAGCGCGACGAGCATGCTGCGCTGTCCGGCGAACAGGCGATCGGAGATCGGCACGGCCCCGGCGGCGACCACCACGAGCACGGCCAGCAGGATTGCGCCGGCGAGGATCATTCCCCGCCGCAGCACGGGCGCGGCCCCTTCGCCCCCTATTTTCCGGGCGGCGACGATTCGGGTGATCTCCTGCTCGACAGGGGTATAAAATCCATATCCCACCGAGAATGCGATCGTCCACAAAACCGATACATTTGCCATGCCGTCGGAGGACAGCGTGTGGCCGGCGAGTGCGAGATGCACATATGAGGCGGCGCCCAGGACGACGACGCCGATGCCGACTCGGAGCGTGCCCGGGGGCAGGGCCCGGACGGCGCGTACTACGAGATTCACGGTGACCCGGCCGATGCGAAGTTGGGATGGATGGGGCGGCATGGGGGATCGGACCCACCCGCGTCGCCGCTCGACGGACCGCTCGGGCCCTCAGGACATGACCGTACAGGCGATCAAGGGCGACCTACCAGGCAGCCGATCGGTTAGGATCCTCTGAGGTGATGGGCCCATAGCTTCGCGAGTCTACTGGACATACGAGGCGACAGGTTCGACCGATGATCGACCGGAGGCCGCGCGGGCCGGGCCGAGTGCGCGTCGGTTCGTCCCTTCGGATTGTTGCTCGGAATAATCAGACGCGGTAGCGAAAACTCATCTCTTGGAGTGTCTGGTGCGGGACTACAGCGACGTATGGTTGGTGATTCCTGTCTTCAATGAAGATCAGGTCATCGCCCAAGTCGTCACGGATGCATCTCTAGTATTCCCGAACATTGTTTGCGTGGACGACGGCAGTTCGGACAACTCCGCCCGGGAGATCTTCGGAACCGTCGCCCATCTGGTGAAGCACCCGGTCAATCTCGGCCAGGGCGCCTCTTTGCAGACCGGAATGACCTACGCGCTCGCCCAACCCGGTGCCCGGTATTTCGTTACCTTCGACGCGGACGGGCAACACCGTGTCGAGGATGCCCAGGCCATGATCGAACGCCTGCGGGTGGGTGATGTCGACGTCGTGCTCGGATCCAGATTCCTGGAATCCACCACGGAGATCCCCAAGATAAAGCGAATCGTTCTGCGCACCGTCGCGGCGTTGAGTCTCACGTCGCGCAAACTCCGCTTGACGGACGCGCACAACGGACTGCGCGTCTTCAATCGAGAGGCTGCGGCGCGATTGCGCATCAGCATGAACGGAATGGCGCACGCGTCGGAGATCGTCGGTTTCCTGGCGCGCTCGGGTCTGCGGATCACGGAGATGCCCGTCTCCGTGATCTACACCGAGTACTCGAAAGCCAAGGGGCAATCGCTCATCAATGGCGTGAACATCCTCTTTGACATGTCGGTTCGGCAGCGGGGTAAATGATCGTATGTTGATCCAGGGAATTCTCCTCCTCGGTGCCGCGGGCCTGCTGGCCCTGTTCGTCATCCAGTGGGACCAGGTGCGTACCCGGGCCTGGAAGCGCATCGCGTTCCTGTTGTTCGTCGGTGTGAACGCCTACGCGGTGATTCGTCCCTCCGACACCACGTGGCTCGCACACAAGGTGGGCGTCGGTCGTGGAACCGACTTGATCCTCTACGGCCTCGTAGTGGGTGTCGCCTTCATGGCGATGAACACCTTCATGCGGTTCCGGTCCCTGGAGAAGAAGATCACCGACCTGGCGCGCAGCGTGGCCATCCGCGAGGCGCAGTTGCTCAACGCGAACCGGCCGCCGGCGCCGGCTCGGGTCGAGCTCACGGAGGGTGCCGAGCCGCCGGAGGTCGCCGAGGTTCCGGCCTCCGAGCACATCTCGACCAGCTGATTCGATTCTCGGGCGGACGACCGGGCCGCGCCGCACGCACACGGAAGTGGACCCGAGTCCGAAGATGGTCGTATCGCGCAGGAATGTGTTTGTCGGTGGTTGCGCTCTCGCGCTCGGTGGCGCGGGTGCGATCGGGGCGGTCGAGTTGCTCGACCGGGGCGGGACCGCGAAGCCGCGGCCCGTCCGCCCGGCGCCCGCGGGCTCCGGCGCATCGAGGGTGCTCAACGTGGTCGCGCACCACGACGACGATCTGCTGTTCCTCAGTCCGGAGTTGCTGGACAACCTGGCGGCGGGCGCCGCGCTGCGCACGGTGTACTTCAACGCCTCGGACTACGCGGACTATCCGAAGTACATGAAGGATCGCGAGGCGGGTCTGCGCGACGCCTACGCGCAGACCGTGGGCGCCAAGCCCGGCGAGTGGAAGGCGCAGCCCTACGACATGGGCGGCGTGCGCGCGACGTTGTGGACGCTGGGGGATCGGGTGTCCATACTCGAGACCCGGATTCCGGACGGCTTCATGCGCACTCCGCTCGGCGCGAAACGCATGTGGGGTCTGTACGCCGACAACACCCGGATCGCCACCCGCCCCGGGGACGCCTTCCCGGCCCAGGAGTTCGACCGCGACGGCCTGGCCGCCTTTCTGCGCGGGGTGCGGGACGAGTTCAAGCCGGATCGGGTCAACACGCTGGATCCGACCTCCGACCTCCAGGGCGACCCGGATCCGGTGGGCGGATTCCACCAGGATCACGTGGCCGTGGCCCGCATGGTGATGTACGCCCTGGAGCAGGACGTTCCGGCGTCGCCCGTCGTATATCACCGCGACTACACGATCCAGCAGGAACCGCCGAATCTGAGCCCCGAACAGGCGGCGAAGAAAAAGCAGGCATTCGCCATCTACACCGAATACGACGCGGACGCCAAGCGCAGCAAGGTATACGGTCCGTGGCTGCACAAGTCCTATCTCGCGAACGCCGCGTGGCGCCGTGATCTCGTGCTCCCGATGCCGGTTCCCGATCGGGCCGCCCCGATCGCCGGGCATCCCTATCTGGGGCCGCGATATCGCATCCGCAATCGCGGCAACGGGCTGGAGTTGACCGTACGCCCGGAACCCGACGCCCCGTTGACCGCCGCGGCGGCCAAGGGCCACGAGGGCACCGTGTTCCGGCTGGCCGGTATCCGGTACGGCTGGGGGCTGCTCCCGGTCGCCGGCGACCGGATCGTGGCGATCCCCGGCGCCGCCACGACCGCCGATTGTGTGCCCCGGTTGGCCGCGCGGGCCCTGGACCCGGCGCAGGCGCTGCGCGTGCGCGGCGATGTCGCCGGCGGATTCGGCCTGCTGTTCGCGCATTCCGGTATGGCGCTCACCGGAGCCCGCGCACCGGGCGGAGATGTATTTCAGGCACCGCCCGGCGGCGGGGACGCCCAAAAATGGGACTTCATCAAGGTCTGAATTCGGCTCGTTTATGCCATGCGATATCCTTGCCCGGCCCAGGACGTGTGTTTCACCCGGACCGAACGAGGATTCGTGACCGTCTCAGACAGCGCGCGGACGACCGCTCCACCGATGGGTTCGGTCGCCTCGCCGGGCCCGCCTCGACCCCGTGGATCCGGAAGGCTGGTGCGAGGAGTGCTGATCCTGCTCGCCGCCCTGGCGCTGTCCTGGCTGGTGCCGATCGCGGCCTACGCGGCCCACGTCGCGGTCGTGTTGCCGGTGCTCTTCGTCGGCCTCGTGGCGTCGCTGCTGCGCTCGGGGCGGACCGTGACGGACCGGCTGGTCATCGCGTTCGCCCTGGTCACAGGCGCGACCTGCCTGGCCGGGCTGGTGTTCTCGGTGTGGCCGTGGGGCCTGCACCCGGTGCCGGTGGCCGGAGTCGGCTTCAGTGCCGTGTCGATCGTGGCGGTGGTCGCCGGCCGCCGTCCGGCGCTGCCGCGGATCCTGGCCCCGGGCGATGTGGTGACCGCGGCGCTGACCGCGGTGGTCACCTTCGGGACCCTTTATCCCTACCTCGGTCGCGGCCTGGTCGGCCGGTTGTCCCTGGTCGCGGTGGCCGAGGACCTCGGCCGGCATTTCGCGCTCTACGACACGATCAGGACCGCCGGTGGTTACACGTTCCTGAATCGCTCGGAAACGCGAACCGGACTGACGAATGAACTTTTCGGTTATCCGCAGGGCAGCCACTTCGGGATGAGTCTGTTCGACAACTTCCTGCGTTCGAGCACCACCGCGGGTTCCGGCACGACCGCGTTGAACCATTTCGTCTACTTCTACGCGGCCACATTCGTCTTCCTCGTCTTCGCGGTTTTGTGGTCGATGCGCTGGATCGCCGGACCCGCGTTGTCGACGTGGCGCTATGTCGTGGTCGGCGGCGCCGCCGCCGCGTACCTGTACTTCGGCGACGGCATGTCGATGTTCCTGCGCGGGTTCCCGAGCGAGTTCGTCGGGCTCGGCCTGCTCGCGCTGATGGTCGCGGTCACCACCCGACCGCTTCCCCGGCTGCGCGAGCAGATGTGCGTGCTGGCCGCGCTGACCACCGGATTGTCCTTTACCTACTACCTGTTCCTGCCGCTGGCCGGCGTGCTGCTCCTGGTCTGGGTGGTGGGCAACCGCAAGCGACTGTGGGTGCAGCCGCTGTGGACCGTCGGCGCGGTCGTGGTCACCGCGGTCGGCGCGCTGTACCTGCCGATCCTCAACAGCGAGTCGGTGAAGTCGGATTCGTTGAACGCGGGCGGCGGGATCAGCCCCACCATCCGGCACCTGATCGTGGTCCTGGTCTTCGTGACCGCGCTGGGTCTGGCCTCCCGGTCCGCGTGGCGCCACCCGGTCCGGCGGATGGCGATCCTGTGGCTGGGCGGCGCGACCGGGATCGTCGCGCTGATGTACCTCTACCAGAGCCGCATCCTGGGCGAGACCTCCTACTACTACGAGAAGTTGCTGCACCAGTTGATCGTGGTCGGCCTGGTCTGCCTGGGTGGTACCTGGTTCGTGGCGCCGAGATGGCGGCCCGGCCACTTCGCCGCCCGCTCGCGGGTCGCCGAGCCGTTCACCCGTCCGCTGACCGCGAGCGCGCTGGCGCTGTGCGTGGTGGTTTCCATCGGCTACAACGCGAACCCCGACCGCGAGGTCTGGCGCAAGCCGCCGAAGGATCTCAGCTGGGGTGTGGGCTACTTCGAGAAGAAGATGGACCAGCCCAGGCTTGCCCAGTTGATCCTGGCCGTGATGAAGGCCCAGCCCAAGCCCCAGGGCCACGCGACGATAGTGCAGATGAAGAACGACTGGCAGGCCAACTACTACGGGACGCTGTGGGTCGACGTGCTCTCGCGCAACCTCGGCACCGCGTGGCAGACCAAGCCCACCTACGGCAACCAGGAGACCCCGGAGCAACTCACCCAGCGCATCGCGGTCAAGTTCCCCAAGCTGCCGATGCGAGTGGTCACCGACGACCCGGTGACCCTGGCGACCCTGCAGACGTTGCGGCGGGACCGCCCCGACCTGCGGCTGGAAGTACTGTTCAGCAACCCCACCCGGTGCACCTACGACTTCAAGGCCCAGCCGATGCTCAAGCCCGGCGAGCGTCTCGCGTCGGTGCCGCGGATCCCGTTCCCCGCCAACGGCTGCAAGAGCCCGCAAGACGCGCCCGACAGGAAGTGACATGAGCGAGCCCCTCGACCTCCGGGTCTGCGTCGTCGTCATCGTGTACAACGACGCGGACCGACTCGCCGAAGCGGTGCGCTCGGCCCTGACGCAGGGCGAGGTGGTGGGTGAGCTGGTGATCGTGGACGACGCCTCGACCGACGCCACGCCCGAGGTGTGCGCGCGGCTCGCGGCCGAGGATCCGCGGGTGCGGATCGTGCGCCGGGCGGACAACAGCGGTGGATGCGGCTCCCCGCGCAACGACGGGGTGCGCGCCGCGCGCGCCGCCCGGATCGTGTTCCTGGACAGCGACGACGTGCTGCCGCCCGGCGCGGTGGCGGTGCTCTCGGCCGCCGCGGACGCGCACGACGCCGAGGTCGTGGCCGGGCTGTGCGTACGCCGGGAACTGCCCAGGGTGCGCGATGTGCCCTGGCAGCCGCAGTTGTTCACGACCGCGGCCGTGCACGCCGACCCGGAGCTGCGACCCGAGACGGTGTGGGACACCCTCTCGGTCAACAAGCTCTACGACCGGGCGTTCCTGCTCGAGCACGACATCCGCTTTCCCGACGGCGCCGCGCACTACGAGGACTTCGTGTTCACGGCGCGCGTGTACGCGGCCGGGCCCCGCCTGGCGGTGGTGCCGGACCACGTGTACACGTGGCACGTGCGCCGCGACGGCGGCGACCCCTCGATCTCGCTGCGCCGGGACCGGGTGGCCAACTGGCTCGACCGGCTCGACGCGCACCGACAGGTCGTGGACATCTTCACCGAGGCCGGCCGCACCGCGCTGCGGGCGGCGGCGCTGACCAAGTTCCTCGAGCACGACCTGCGGCTGTACCTGCGGGACCTGGGCGCGCGCACCGCCGAGTACCGGGAGGAGTGGTGGCGCGCCTGCCGGGCACACCTCGCCTCCTTCGAACCCGAGGCGTTCGCGCGGGCGTTCCCCACCGCTCGGTGGGCCGCGGCCGTGATCGCCGCACACGAGACGCCCGCGGGCGTCGCGCGGCTCGCCGAACTGGCGGCCGAGCCGCCGCGCCTGATCGGTCCGTACCCGGAGCACGCGGGCACGCCGGTGTGGGACGAGACCGGACCGAAGGTGGTCCTGGACGGGCTCGCGGAGATCGCGCCCGCCGACCTGCCCGCGGTCGTGGAGGCGAACGTGCGCGGCACGGTCGGCAACACGCTGGACGTCACGGTGCACGACCTGTACGGCCGGCTCGCGGCGGCCGGCCCGGTCCGGCTCGACCTGGAACTGCGCGATCGACACGGCATCGAGGTCCGGGCCGTGGGCGTGCGCGAGGGGCTGCTGCGCGGTCTCGCGGACGCGTCCGGCTGGTCCACGACCGTCACCGTCGAGGGAACCGTGCTGGCCGGCGCGGAGCCCTTCACGGTGTGGGACGTGTGGGCCCGGGTGCACCTGGCCGAGGGCCCGCCGCTGGTCACCAAGGTTCGGGCCGGGACGGGACTGGGCCGCCGGTTGCGCCCGGACCTGCGGCACGGAGTCGCGTTCGTGCAGTTCTACCGGACCGCGAGCCGCTCGCTGGCGATTCGCCACGCGGGCGGTGGGGTCGGTGTGCGCGAGGTGTTGGGCGCCCGGCTCCGCCGCCGCCGGGCGTCATGACCCGACCGACCCGATCCGCCCGGCGGGGTCGACCCGCCGGGCGGGCTCACCGGTAGACGTAGTCGAAGATCTGCTCCCAGCGTTCCAGCACCGCCTCCGGCGCGAACCGGGTGACGTCCTCGAGCCCCCGCTTGCCGAGCCGGTCGCGCAGGTCGCGGTCGCGGATCAGGCGCTCCAGCGCGGCGGTGAACTCGTGGGTGTTGCCCCGCGGCACCAGGAGACCGTTGCGCTCGTGGGTGAGGATCTCGCGCACGCCCGGCGCGCAGTCGAACGCGACGCTGGGCACGCCCATCGCCATCGCCTCCATCAGCGAGATCGGGAAGCCCTCGGCGCGCGAGGGGGCGACGAACACCGAGCCCTCGCGCAGCGCGCCCTCGACATCGGCGGTCTGCCCGGCGAACTCGACGGTGCCGGTCAGGCCGAGCGCCGCCGCCTGGGCGCGCAGCCGGCCCTCCTCGGGACCCGACCCGTACAGCCGCAGCCGCCACTCGGGATTGCGCCGGGCCACCTCGACCCACGCCTCCAGGAGCAGGTCGTAGCCCTTCTCGAAGGAGAGCCGACCCAGCCCCACCACCAGCGGATCGGCCCGCTCGGAGAACGTCTGCGGCCTGATCGGCAGCGGGTTCGGCAGCACGTCGACGTTGTTGAGCCCGTCCCGGCTCCACGCGTCCGCGTCCTCGACGGTGAGCAGCAGCAACCGGTCCACGTCGGCGAACCAGCGGCGCACCCGGCGCGCGCGCGAGGAGTTGGCGGACGCCTCGAACGACTCGTGGCTCATCCCGATCACCCGCAGCCCGGAGGTGTCCGCGAGAGCGACCCACTCCATCGCCCAGACCTGCGGCGCGATCACGATCGCGCCCGGCCGGGCCGCGCGGAACAACGCGGTCAGCCGGTCGGCGGCCTGCCGCATCGACGCCTTGCGCAACATCTCGCGGCGTTGCGCGCCGACGTTGAGCCGATCCCGCACGGTGCGCGGACCCCAGGCCGACGGCGGGTGCACGCGGTGCAGCACGCTGGTGCGATACGGCAGATCACGGCCGTAGTCGTGCACGGTCTCCGGGTGCACCACGCCGATCAGGTGCACGGTGTGCCCGCTCGCCTGGAGCATCCCCGCCGTGTGGTGCGCCCAGCGCTGGAGCCCGCCGAGTTCCTCGATGTTGTTGCAGACGATGAAGATGTCGCGCGGTGTGCGCGTCACGATTGCCTCGCTCACTGCTGCCTCGCTCACTGCGCGCCCCCGGTCGGGAAGAAGCGGGCGACGATCTCCTTGGCGGCGGTGCCCCGGTCGTATTCGCCGTAGGACTTCACGAACGCCCGGCGCCGGTCCGCGTAGCGTTCGCGCATGCCCTCCACCTCGCGTATCGCCGCGAACAGCGCGTCCTGGTCGCCGGCGAGCGGCCCGGGCGCCTGCTCGGCGAGTTCGAAGTAGGCACCGCGCGACTGCCGGGTGTAGGCGTCGTAGTCGTAGGTGTAGAACACCATCGGCCGATCCAGCAGCGCGTAGTCGAACATCAGCGACGAGTAGTCGGTGATCAGCACGTCGGCCAGCCGCAACAGCGGCGTGACGTCGTGCGTGGTGGACGCGTCGCGCACGTCCGCCGCCAGCGACGGCGGCAGTTCCACCTCGTCCAGGTAGTGCGTACGCACCAGCAGCACGAACTCCTCGCCCAGCTCCGCGACCCAGCGCTCGAGATCGAACGGCATCTCGAAGTCCTCGTCCTCGCCGCGCGGCCGGAACGTCGGCGCGTACAGCACGATCCGGCGCGGATCGTCGACCAGGCCCAACTCGGCCCGCAGCGCCTCGACATCGGCGGTCCCGGCGTCCTTGTCGGCCAGCGCGTCGTTGCGCGGGTAGCCCACGCGCAGCGGCTCGGCGCGCAGCCGGTAGGCGGCCATCAGCGTGTCGACGTCGTGCTCGGAGCGGACCACGAAGTAGTCGAAGCGGTCCACGCCCTTTTGCAACCGGGCCTGGGCCGCGGCGTCGGACTGCTTGACCGAGGGCATGTCGAAGCCCATGCGCTTGAGCGCGGAGCCGTGCCAGGTCTGGATGTACGTGGTGCCGGGATTCTTCACCGCGTCACCCAGCACGCCCTGGTTGTCGATCCAGAACTCGGCCTGGGCGAGCGCCTTGTAGTGCGCCCACGAGCCGCGCTTGACCAGCGTGGCGTCCTTGGGGAAGCCCGCCCGGCTCTCCGCGTAGACCCACACCGCCTCGAACCTGGCACCGGAGCGCCGCAGTTCCTCGTGGATGTAGCGCGGGTTGTCGCTGTACTGCAGGCCGAGGTGGCTCTCGAAGACGACCAGACCCTTGCGCACCGGCAGCTTGGCCAGCGCGGTCCGGGCCAGTCGGAACGCCTCCCGCTTGCGCGCCCCGGTCCGGGTGATCTGCTTGCGGGCGGTGGCGACCAGCTTGTGACCGAACGGGCTGTCTGCGGTACGCAGCACCAACTCGCGGCCCTTGCGCGCGATCGCGCCCTCGTGCGTGATGGTGAAGGACAGGTGCCCCTTGTCCGTGATGAACGGGACCACGTGGTCGCCGACGGCCTTGCTCAGCCGGGGCCGGATCGGGATCCGCCGCGCGTCCTCGGGCAGCGAGGTGGCGAAGATACGACTCGTGGTCACCACGCCGTCGACCGTCAGGTCCATCCGCACGTCCCACACCGGGTCCAGCACCCCGACCGGGTGCAGTGTGCGGGTGAGGTCGACGGTGGTCTCCCACACCAGTCCCTCGGGCGTGTGCCGGATCGAGTCCACCGGGACGTGCACCGTGGTCATCGCGAGCTTCTTGCGCCGGGAGCGGAACTCCAGACGGGCGGAGAGCTTCGCGGTCGGCGCGATCCGGTCCAGCGGATTGACGATCAGCCCGGCGAGGCGGAGCGAGCCGCCGGAGGAGGAGTAGTGCGTCAGGTCGTTGCCCAGCCAGACCAGGTTCAGCGGCTTGGACCAGGTCACCAGGTCGGTGACGTCCAGGACCGCGCGACCGAGCTCGTCGTCCAGGTGCTCCGCGCACCAGTAGACCCGGCCGTCTTGCCGGTGCAGCGGCGCGCACACCTTGGTGCGGTTGAGCACCATGTCGATCGCGGTGAGCAGGTTCGGCCAGTCGTCGCGCAGCACCAGATACGCGGCCAGCGCCGGGATGTGCTTGGCCTGGCGGAACGCGCGCGGGTCCAGCGTGGCCAGGTACTCCTGGGCCATCGGGATGAACTCGCGACGGAATTCCTCGGTCTGGAACGGCAGGCCCCACAGGTAGAGCACCAGGTCGTGCTGGAGGAACTTGATGTCCTTCCGCA
The DNA here is from genome assembly GCF_055558835.1 of Embleya sp. NPDC025285. Classification (NCBI taxonomy): domain Bacteria; kingdom Bacillati; phylum Actinomycetota; class Actinomycetes; order Kitasatosporales; family Streptomycetaceae; genus Embleya; species Embleya sp. NPDC025285. Next base: position 30,027 of record NZ_JBVHLU010000014.1, on the reverse strand, counting down.
GCTTCAGCGCCCGGTGTTCCTCGCCGTGCAACTCCTCGTCGATCCGGCGGTGGATGGTCAGCCGGTCGGCGAAGTTACGCAGCTCGCCGCGGCGGTTGGAGATCGAACGCACCTTCGCGTCCTCGACCACCCGCCACTGGTAGACGGTGTTGGGGATCAGCGTGATCCGGTTCGCCGCCAGGTAGGCACGGGCCGAGAACAGCAGGTCCTCGTAGTGCAGGCCCTCGGGGAAGCGCAGTTCGTGCTCGTCCAGGAAGGCACGCCGGTAGCACTTGTTGGTGGACAGCGTGTCGTAGAGCAACTCCGGGCGCTCGTCCAGCGACTCGAGCACCGCGCGTTCCGCGTACAGCTCCGGGTACCACGGGGTCTGCTTGCCCTTGCGGCTCTCGTGCACGCGCACGCACAGCCCGGAGATCAGGTCCGACCCGGTCTCCTCGGCGGCCACCAGCATGTTCTTGCACGCGTGCCGGTCCAGCGTGTCGTCGCTGTCCAGGAACATCACGAAGGTGCCCCGGGCCTGGTCGATGCCCTCGTTGCGGGGTCGGCTGCATCCGCCGCTGTTGTGCGGCAGCCGGATCGCTCGCACCTTGTCCGGGTGCTCGGCCGCGAACCGCTCCGCCACCGCGAAACTGTCGTCCGAACTGGCGTCGTCGACGATCAGGATCTCGAGGTTGTCCAGCGTCTGACGCAGCACCGAGTCCACCGCGCGCGGCAGTCGGGCCGCGTCGTTGTAGACGATCACGATCACGCTCACGTCGGGTGCGCGAGACACACTCATGCGGCCACCTCCGCGGGCGGGGTTCGGGAACGGTGCTTCGAGCTTAGTCAGGCTGCGGAGGGCCGGGCCAATCCCGGTCGCGGGACGCCACACGCCGGGCGGCGGCACATCCGCCGGGCATCGACGGGACGGACACGGGACGGACACCGCACGGACAATGGAGACGCGAACGCGGTGCGCGCGGTTCGGCCCGGCGGCCTCGCGAGGGCGGCCGGAAATCGGTTCTCGCTCGCGGGTGGCGGACGACGGCGGATGATCCGTTAACCTGTCTCGTTGTTTCGGGGAACTCCCCACACCCTCCGCTCGATCGGCGTTGCTGCGGCGATTGCTCAAAGGAGTGATGGCGCCTGTCCACTGCCCTGGTCGTCACAGAGCCCACCTCCACCGGTTCGACGGCTCGGACGGATCGGCCGGATCCCGCCCCGCTGCTCGCCGAGCTGTCCGCGATCGACCGCCGGGTCCCCGAGATCGAGGTGGTCGCGGCGGACGCCCTCGCGAGCGCCCTGGCCGGCGGCGACTGTCGGGTGACCCTCGTCGACGCGCGCTTCGTCGGCCACCGGCATGCGCTGCGCCTGGTGATCGCCGACACCCGTTTCCCGGTCGCGCACGTGCCCGGCGTGCTCGCGCTCGAGGGCGAGGCGCGCGCCGAGGCGGCCCGGATCCTGGCCGCGCTCGACCGGCAGCCGGCGAACGTGTGCGTCCCCGACCTGCTGGCCGAACGATTGACCGAGGCCGGCATCGCGCCGCGCGAGGTCCCGCTGGGCGACCTGGTCGCCGAGGTCGCCCACGACGAGGCCGCGCGCACCCGGGCGCTGGCCGCGGTGGCGGCCGTGGACGACGAGCGGATCCGGCTGAACTCGGCGGTCAAGGCCCGGGACGGCTTCTTCACCACGTTCGCGGTGAGCACGTGGTCGCGCTACCTCGCGCGCTGGTGCGCCCGCCGGGGGCTGACCCCCAACCAGGTCACCGTCGCGTCGCTGTTCGTCGCACTGATGGCGGCGGCCGGGGCCGCGACCGGCACCCGCGCGGGATACATCGCCGCGGCGCTGGGCCTGTACTTCTCCTTCGTGCTGGACTGCACCGACGGCCAGCTCGCGCGCTACGCGGTGAGCTACTCGCGGATCGGCTCGTGGCTGGACGCCACCTTCGACCGGGCCAAGGAGTACGCGGTCTACGCGGGCCTCGCGCTCGGCGCGGCCCGGCACGACGACGACGTGTGGACCCTCGCGCTGGTCGCGATGGTGGTGATGACCACCCGGCACATCGTCGACTTCGCCTTCAACGAGACCCGACGCGGCATCGGCGGCGGAGACGACGACAGCGCCGACGGCGGTGCGGGCGCCAAGCTCTCCGGCAAGCTGAACTCGGTCGGCTGGACCGTGTGGGCCCGGCGGATGATCATCCTGCCGATCGGCGAGCGCTGGGCGCTGATCGCCGTGCTCACCGCCACCACCACGCCGCGGATCACCTTCGTCGTGCTGATCGTCGGCTGCGTGCTCGCCGCCTGCTACACCTCGCTGGGCCGGATCCTGCGCTCGCTGCCGCGCCGCGCCGCGTTCGTCCCGCAGGTGGGCGAACACCTCGCCGCACTCGCCGACAGCGGTCCGCTCGCCGAACTGGTGGGCCGGCTGCGGTTGCGCGTCCCGGCCCCCGCCGCCGCCCTGCTCGGCACCGCCGCACTGGTCGCGGTGCTGCTCGCGGGCGGCGCGGGCGAGTGGTGGGGCCTGGCCGGTGCCGGCGCCTACGCGCTGTGCGCCGGGATCGCGATCGGCCGGCCACTGGTGCGCCGGCTCGACTGGGTGGTGCCGCCGATCTTCCGGGCCGCCGAGTACGCCGCGATCACCATCCTCGCGGCCCGGGTGGTGCCCACCGCGGTGGCCGCCGCGTTCGGCTTGGTCGCGGCCACGGCCTACCATCACTACGACACGGTGTACCGCCTGCGCGGTGGCTACGGCGCCCCGCCCCGGGCGCTGGTGTGGCTGGTGCTCGGTCACGAGGGGCGGGTGCTCCTGGTGACCTTGCTGGCCGCACTGGGCTCGGGCACCCTGTGCACCGGCCTGATCGCGACGGCCGTCGTGCTCGCGGCGATCGTGCTCACCGAGAGTGTCGTGTTCTGGGTGCGCGGCGCGCGCCCCGACATCGACGACGTGACCCCGGTGGGACCGGCTCCCTCGGCCTCGACGCCGCCGTACCGCCCCCTGGAGGCCGCCGCCGCGGCGGCCTCCGATCGAACTGGAGACCTCTCATGATCGGCCTCGTTCTCGCCGCCGGCGCCGGCCGCCGGCTGCGCCCGCACACCGACACGCTGCCCAAGGCCCTGGTGCCGGTGGGCGCGCCCGGTGCGCCGGACAGCGAACGGTCGATCCTGGAGGTCACCCTCTCCCACTACGCCGCGGTCGGCCTGACCGAGGCCGCGATCGTGGTCGGCTACTGCGGCGACGCGATCCGCGACCGGCAGGGCCTGCTGGAGCGCCGCTACGGTCTGAAGCTGCACATGGTCGACAACGACAAGGCCGAGGAGTGGAACAACGCCTACTCCCTGTGGTGCGCGCGCGACCATCTCGCGGACGGCGTGCTGCTGGCCAACGGCGACACGCTGCACCCGGTCTCGGTCCAGGAGACGATGCTGGCCGCGCGCGATACCTCCGGGGCCGACGCCAAGGGCATCATCCTGGCCCTGGACACCGCCAAGCCGCTCGCCGACGAGGAAATGAAGGTCACCCTCGGCGAGGACGGCCGGATGCGCCGGATCACCAAGCTGATGGACCCGGCCGAGGCGGCCGGCGAGTACATCGGCGTCACGCTGATCGAGGGCCACGCGGCGCCCGCGTTGATCGACGCGCTGCGCGCGACCTTCGAGCGCGACCCACAGCTCTACTACGAGGACGGCTACCAGGAACTGGTGAACCGGGGCGGTCGGGTCGACGTGCAGCCGATCAGCGCGTCGGACACCCGGGTGCCGTGGACCGAGATCGACACCACCGAGGACCTCATGGTCGCGCGGGAGATCGCGTGCCGGTACTGACCCGTCTGGTCCCCACCCCGCTCACCGTCGACATCCGCGCGGGTGCGGTCGACGACCTCGCGGGCATCCTGGCCGACCGCCGGGTCTCCACGTCGGGTCGGATAGCGGTCGTGGTCAGCGAGGGCTCCGGGGCCCGGCTGCGCGAGCGGTTCGCGCCGCACCTGCCCGGCGCCGAGTGGTACACCGTCGCCGGCGGCACACTGACCGCCGCCGTAGACCTCGCCGACCGCATGCGCGGCGGCGCCTACGACGCCGTGGTCGGTCTGGGCGGCGGCCGGGTCCTGGACGCGACCAAGTACGCCGCCGCGCGGGTGGGCCTGCCCATGGTCGCGGTCGCCACCAATCTCGCCCACGACGGCATCGCGTCGCCGGTGAGCATCCTGGACAACGACGCGGGGCGCGGCTCCTACGGCGTGCCCACACCGATCGCCCTGGTGGTGGACCTGGACCTGGTCCGCGCGGCGCCGCAGCGCTTCGTCCGCTCCGGCATCGGCGAATCCCTGTCCAATCTGTGCGCGGTGGCCGACTGGGAGCTGTCCCAGCGCGAGACCGGCGAGCCGGTGGACGGCCTCGCGGTCGCGCTGGCCCGCACCTCCGGCGACTCGATCCTGCACCGCCCCGGCGGCATCGAGGACGACGACTTCCTCGTGGCCCTGGCCGAGGGCCTCGTACTCTCCGGCATCGCGATGTCCGTCGCCGGCACCACCCGCCCCTGCAGCGGAGCCTGTCACGAGATCTCGCACGCCATCGACCTGCTCTACGGCGAGCGCGACGGCCACGACGGGCTGCATGGCGAACAGGTCGGCCTGGGCGCCGCGTTCGCCACCCACCTGCGTGGCGACACCGCACTGACGAAGCTCTTGACGAGCGCCCTTGATCGGCACAGGCTGCCGGTCGTGCCGGAGCATCTCGGCCTGACCATCGACGAATTCGTGGCGGCGGTGAGTCACGCGCCCCAGACCCGTCCGGGACGCTTCACCATCCTCGAACATCTCGACCTCGACAATGACGCCATCCGGGATTCGGTGACCGAATATGTCCACACCTACGGCGGCTGAGCTTCGCTCGGTCGTACACCCCGAGGGCCTGCTCGATCGGCGCAGTGGCGAACACTGGGCCGGACGCATCTACATGCGGCAGATCTCCCTCCAGGTCACCCGACGCATCGTCGGGACCCGGGTGACGCCCAACGGCCTCACCTACATGATGATCCTCGCGGGCATCGCCGCCGGCGCCGCGCTGATCCTGCCCGGGATCGCGGGGCCGCTCGCGGCGCTGCTCCTGGTGCAGCTCTACCTGCTGCTCGACTGCGTCGACGGCGAGGTGGCGCGCTGGCGGCGGCAGACCTCGGTCACCGGCGTCTACCTCGACCGGGTCGGCCACTACCTCTCCGAGGCCGCGCTGCTCTCCGGCGCGGGCCTGCATGCCGCGGGTGTCCTGGACGGCGGCGGCTTCAACGGCTACGCGACGCTGGGCGTGGTCGCCGCGCTGGGCGCGATCCTGATCAAGTCGGAGACCGACCTGGTCGACGGCGCGCGGGCGAAGAGCGGCCTGCCGCCGGTCCAGGACGCCGCCGCCGTGCCGCGTTCCTCGGGCGCCGCGTCGGCGCGCAAGATCGTCGCCTCGCTCAAGTTCCACCGCCTGGTCGGCGCCGTCGAGGCGTCGATCTTCCTGCTCCTGGCGGGTGTACTCGACCTGGTGGCCGACGACGGCGGCCTGCTGTACAGCAGGATCGCGGTGAGCGCGCTCGCCGCCATCGCGCTCCTGCAGACCGTGCTGCACCTGGTCAGCGTGCTGATGTCGAGCAGGCTCCGGTGACCGCCGAGGCTGCCGAGGGGCAGCGCGCGGGCGAGGCGAAGGCACAGGCGATCGCGCTCGGCGCGGTGGTGCTGACCATGGGCGACCGCCCGGACGAGCTGAACCGGCTGCTGCGTTCGGTGGCCGATCAGCACGGCGAGCCGATGACGGTGGTCGTGGTGGCCAACGGCGGCCCGCTGCCGGAGCTGCCCGAGGGCGTGGTGGGCATCACCCTGCCGGAGAACGTGGGCATCCCGGCCGGCCGCAACGTGGGTACCGCCGGCCTGCCCGACGACGTCGACGTGGTGCTCTTCCTCGACGACGACGGCCGACTCGCCGGCACCGACGCCGGCCGACTGCTGCGCGAGGCGTTCGCGGCGAACCCGCGCCTGGGCATCGTCAGCTTCCGGATCGTGGATCCGGAGAGCGGCGAGACCCAGCGCCGGCACGTGCCCCGGATCCGGGTCGGCGACCCGCTGCGCTCGGGCCCGGTGACCACCTTCCTCGGCGGCGCCAGCGCGGTGCGCGCGGCGGTGCTGCGCGAGGTCGGCGGGCTGCCCGACGACTTCTTCTACGCGCACGAGGAGACCGACCTGGCCTGGCGCGCGCTCGACGCCGGCTGGGAGATCGACTACCGCGCGGACATCGTGCTGGAACACCCCAAGACCAGCCCGGCCCGGCACGCGGCGTTCTTCCGGATGAACGCGCGCAACCGCGTCTACCTGGCCCGGCGCAACCTGCCGTGGCCGATCGTGCCCGCCTATCTGGGCACGTGGGTCGTCCTGACCGCCGCCCGCCGGCCGTCCAAGGAGAACGCCCAAGCCTGGCTGGCCGGCTTCCGCGAGGGGTGGAAGACCCCGAGTGGCCCGCGCAAGCCGATGTCCTGGCGCACGGTCTGGCGGATGACCAGGCTCGGCCGTCCGCCGGTCATCTGACAGGCTGGAATCCCCGTACCGTTTCGATTTCGACCCGACGCAGACGAAAGTGTCAACGTGGCCAACAGCGCGCAGGCCGACACCCTGAGCCCACAGGGGACGTCGGCGCCCCCCGGTTCCACCGAACCCCTGGCGGACCTCGCCGCCCGCTACAAGCTGACGGTCAGCGGGGCCCGTCCCGGACTGCTCTCCTACACCAGGCAGCTCTGGGCCCGACGCCACTTCATCGTGGCCTTCGCCAACGCCAAGACCCGGGCGACGTACAGCACCGCCAAGCTCGGCCAGGTCTGGCAGGTACTCACACCGCTGATGAACGCGGCCGTGTACTACCTGATCTTCGGCTACCTGGTGCAGACCAAGGACGGCATCGACAACTACGTCGCCTTCCTGGTCACCGGCGTCTTCGTGTTCACCTTCACGCAGAGCGCCGTGCTCGCGGGCAGTCGGGCGATCAGCGATCAGCTCAACCTGATCCGCGCGCTGCACTTCCCACGGGCGTGCCTGCCGATCTCCTTCACGATCGTGCAGCTCCAGCAACTGATGTTCTCGATGGTCGTGCTGTGCGCGATCGTGCTGGGCACCGGTGAGCCGCTCACCCTGAAGTGGCTGCTCGTGCTGCCCGCGCTGGTGCTGCAGTTCGTCTTCAACGTCGGCCTGAGCCTGGTCCTGGCCCGGATCGGCGCGGTGCTGGTGGACATCAAGCAGCTTCTGCCGTTCCTGCTGCGCACCTGGCTGTACCTCAGCGGCGTCTTCTACAGCCTGGACTCCTACACCGACAAGGCGCCCGCCTGGGTGGCCCGCGTGCTGGAGGCGAACCCGGGAGCGGTCTACATCGAGGTGATCCGCGACTCGCTCATCGAAAGCCACCAGACGCTCCCGCTGCACGTGTGGGGCTACGCGGTGGGCTGGGCGCTGGTGATGGGCATCGGTGGTTACGTGTACTTCTGGAAGGCGGAAGAGAGGTACGGCCGTGGCTGAGCAGCCCGCGATCATGAGTTGGGCCGAGGCCGGCGCGAATTCCGAGGTCGAGGTGCCCGAGCAGAACGCCCCGCAGCCCGCGCAGCCGCAGGAGGAGATCCCGCCGACCGTCGTGGTCGACGACGTGCACCTGATCTACCGCGTGCACGGCGCCTCCTCGGGCAAGGGCAGTGCCACGTCCGCGCTGTCCCGGCTCGCGCTGCGCAAGAAGGCGGCGGGCATCACCGAGGTACACGCCGTACGAGGCGTCAGCTTCGTCGCCTACAAGGGCCAGGCGATCGGCCTGATCGGGCGCAACGGTTCGGGCAAGAGCACGCTGCTGAGGTGCATCGCCGGCCTGCTGCCGCCCACCACTGGCAAGATCTACAGCGACGGCCAGCCGTCCCTGCTGGGCGTCAACGCCGCGATGATGAACGACCTCACCGGCGAGCGGAACATCATCCTGGGCTGCCTGGCGATGGGCATGACCCAGCGCGAGGCCGAGGCCAACTACGACCAGATCGCCTCGTTCTCCGGGCTGAACAACTACAACGGCAAGGACTTCACCAAGCTGCCGATGCGGACCTACTCGTCCGGCATGGCGGCCCGCCTGCGCTTTTCCATCGCGGCCGCACGCACACACGACGTGCTGATGATCGACGAGGCGCTGGCCACCGGCGACCGCGAGTTCCAGCTCAAGAGCGAGGCCCGGATCCGCGAGCTGCGCAAGGAGGCCGGCACGGTCTTCCTGGTCAGCCACAGCATGAAGTCGATCCGGGACACCTGCGACCGGGCGATCTGGCTCGACCAGGGCGTGATCAAGATGGATGGTCCGATGGAGGAAGTCGTCAACGCGTACGAGGGCAAGTAGCGGCGACACCACTCCGACGGTTCCGTCCGCTGCTGCGACGGCACCGACGGCACCAACAGCACCAACAGCACCACGCGAAGGGGTTCACCGGTGTCCTTGCAGGTCCTGGCGGAGAGTACGGACGACAACCTCGACATCGAGGTCCTGCGGGACGTCAACGGACTCACCGAGCACACCTCATGGGCGCACGGGGGCATGGAGTTCATGGGCGAGTACGGCATGTTCGCCGTACTCGCCGTACTGGGCCTGCTCGCGTGGTGGCGGGCCCGCGCCCGCCCCGACCACATAGCGGCCGTGGCCGGCCTGGTGTGGGCCCCGCTGGCGGCCCTGGTCGCGGAGCTGGCCAACGCGCCGCTGCGCGACTGGGTCGATCGACCGCGTCCGTTCCTCAGCCACGAGGGGCTGCACGTGCTGGTCGAGGGCAAGACCGACCCGTCCTTCGCCTCCGACCACGCGCTGACCACGATGGCGCTGGCGGTCGGGATCCTGCTGGTGGACCGGCGACTGGGGATCCTGGCGGTGCTCGCGGCGGTGTTCACCGGCTTCTCCCGGCTGTACGTGGGCGTGCACTACCCGACGGACGTGCTCGCCGGGTTCGCGCTCGGCGCGCTGGTCGCAGTGGTTGGGTCGATGGTCGTGGGACGGGTCCTGGAACCGGTGGTGCGGCAGGTGGAACGCGGCCCGCTGCGGGTGCTGGTGACGGACCGAGCACGCCCGGCCGGCTGACGGCGACGCGGCCGAGGGGGGCGGACACACGATGGGAACGGATACCGAGGGCGGCCGCGACGCGGGACGCCTGGGCGAGCGGCTGAGCCTGCGTGAACAGGTCGCGCGCGCGGTCCGGGCGGCGCTGGTGGCGGGCCGGATGCAGCCGGGGGTGGTCTACTCCGCGCCGGCCCTGGCCACCCGCTTCGGGGTGTCCGCGACCCCGGTCCGCGAGGCGCTGCTCGACCTGGCCAAGGACGGCCTGGTCGAGCCGGTCCGCAACAAGGGCTTCCGGGTTCGCGCCGTGTCCGCGGCCGACCTGCGGGACATCCACGACCTGCGCGAACTCCTGGAGATACCCACGATCGGGCGGCTCGCCCGGGACGGCATCGCGGACGCGCTGCCGGCCCTGCGCGCACTGGTGGACGAACTCGCCGACGCGATCGACCGCGCCGACGTGCTCGACTACGTGGACGCCGACGACCGCTTCCACGCCCACCTGCTCGGCCTGGCCGGCAACGCGCGCCTGGTCCGGATGGTCGGCGAACTGCGGGCCCAGGCCCGGCTGTACGGTCCGCGTCCGCTGACCGAGCCGGCCGACCGGAGCCTGATCGCGGCCGAACACCACCGGCTGCTCGACCTGATCGAGGCACGCGATCCGGCCGGCGCCGAGGAACTGACCCGCCGGCACCTGGAGTGGTCGCGCACACCGAACCCGGCCCCGGTCCCGGACCCGGCGCTCGTGGACCCGAGGTCCCCCGAACGGCCGTAACCCGGCGCCGCCTCGCTCGTTGTCCCGTCGAGCCGCCGCCGCGTGGCCGGCCGTCACGCGAGGATTCAGAGCATCCGGGAGAACCCACATGTTGGTCCGCACCGTGCTCACGAGTGCCTGCTGCGCCCTCGTCCTGGCCGGGGTCACCGGCTGTCAGGGTGACGATGTGCAGCCCCAGGGAGCACGGGTCGAGGGCGGCGGCGGGGCCGCGAGCGGCCCGTCCGAGGCGGTGCTGGCCGTCCGCAAGGCGGCGGACGTCACCACCGGCGCGAAGAGTTCACGCACCCGAACCACGATGACCATGCAGAACAACGACCGGGTGGTCAAGCTCACCGGTCAGGGCATGTTCGACTATGTCCGCCACATCGGCACCCTCACCGTGGACGCGCCCAAGGACTCCGGCATCGCCGGTCCGCTCCAGGAGATCCTCACCCCCGAGGCGCTCTACATGAAGAACGGGTCGCCGGGCATCCCGAAGGACAAGTGGGTGCGACTGGCGATCGACGGGCTGGCCGACGGCAACCTGGTCAGCGGCGGCGCGACCGACCCCGGGACGTCCTTCGAGATACTGCGCGGGGTCAACGACGACGTCGTGCTCGTGGGCACCGAGAAGATGGGCGCGGACACCGTGCGGCACTATCGGGGCACGCTGGACATCCGCAAGGCGCACGACCTGACCGCGCCGGAGGTGCGCGGGCCGCTGGCCGCGGCGCTGAAGACCTTCGACGGCGCGCCGATCCCGTTCGACGCCTACCTCGACGACGCGGGCCGGTTGCGCCGGGTCGACGAGTCGTTCGCGTTCGTGATGGGCCCGGAGGAGGGCAAGGCGGCACCGCCGACCGCGAAGGTGCACTCCTCGGCCGAGTTGTACGACTTCGGGGTCGTGGTCGACGTCAAGCCGCCCGAGGCCAAGGACCTGTACGTCGCGCCGACCCCGCCGGGAACACCCGCCAAGCGCGGCTGAGTCACTCCCGCGGAGTCGTTCCGGGCGGTCCCCATATGACCCAGGCGTGCCATGTCCGCGCCGCGGACCCGCCCCTACGCTGGATGGGCCGAGGCCCGTCCGGGGTGCGCACGAGGAGGTGATGTGGGTGTCACGGTTCTCCGATCGCGGTGTGCACGACCACGTCGTCCTCGACGAGATCGAACTCTACGGCGACCTGATGATCGCGGCGTCGGCGAGCGAGGGTCCGCTGACGCAGGCTCAGATCGACGCCGTGCTCGGGCTGGTCGGCGGCTGGGGGACGGCGACCCACACCCGGGCCGGCCCCCGTCGCCGCGGCCTCAGGAGCGCACCAGGCGTGCGATCGCCTGGGACGCCTCCTTGACCTTTTCGTCCGCTTCCGGTCCGCCCTTTTCCACCGCGTTCGCGACGCAGTGGCCCAGATGCTCCTCCAGCAGACTCAGCGCGAACGACTGGAGTGCCTTGGTCGCCGCCGAGACCTGCGTCAGGATGTCGATGCAGTACTCGTCCTCGGAGACCATCCGCTGCAACCCGCGGATCTGTCCCTCGACCCGGCGCAGTCGCTTGAGGTGCTCGTCCTTGCGCCCGCTGTAGCCGTGCCCGTGCCCCGATGCGCCGTGCGTCGCCGCCATCTCCGGTGCCTGCGGATCCTGTTCCACCGTCGTCTCCCGTATCTCTGTGGCCGTTCCCCACGTGTCCATGGCCCGATCGGGTGACCGTCCACGTTCCAAATTTACCCCCGGGGGGTATATCCGGCAAGCATTCGATCACGCACCGACGGCGCCGCCCGCACCCGTCGACCCGATCCGCCGGCGGTCATGCCGAATCGCCGATTCCGGTTCGTGTGATGTGGGCGACATGGATCGAGCGTAGGCCGCTCTGTCCTTCGAGGGGTGCCCGGACCCATACTCTGGCCGTGTGACGGGCGCCATGGGCGGCGGAACGGGCGGTTCCGCATGCCCGTTCGTCGCTCTGCGCGCGCGTCGCATTACCGCCGGGTACGGTCGGGGTCCGCGTCGGCTCCCCGGTTTGTGTGCGGCACTGCCGGAGCGCCTAGCATCGACGCCGACCACTTTCATTATCCCGGAGACCTCCAGTGCGATTGCGTCTGACCCCCAGGGAGACGAGCTTCTACGACATGTTCGCCGCAGCGGCGAGCAACCTGGTCACCGCATCCAAGCTCCTCACGGAGTTGCTCGGCGCAGAGGTCTCCGCTCGTCCGGAGATCGCCGAACGGATGCGCGCGGCCGAGCATGCCGGTGACGACACCACGCATGCGATCATGCGCCAGCTCAACGCCTCCTTCATCACGCCGTTCGACCGCGAGGACATCTACGCCCTCGCGTCGCAACTCGACGACGTCATGGACTACATGGAAGAGGCCGTCGACCTGGTCGTGCTGTACCAGCTCGACGAACTCCCCCCGCAGGTCGCGGACCAGATCGAGGTGCTGGTGCGGGCCTCGGAGCTGACCGCCGAGGCGATGCCCCGGCTGCGCACGATGAAGGACCTGACCGAGTACTGGATCGAGATCAACCGGCTCGAGAACCAGGCCGACCAGATCCACCGCAAGCTCTTGGCGCACCTGTTCAGCGGTGCGTACGACGCGCTGACGGTGCTCAAGCTCAAGGGCATCGTCGACGTGCTCGAAGAGGCCGCGGACGGGTTCGAGCACGTGGCGAACACGGTCGAGACGATCGCCGTCAAGGAGTCCTGACCCAGTGGAACTCACTGGTCTGATCATCGTCATCGGCGTCGCGCTCTTCTTCACCTACACCAACGGCTTCCACGACTCGGCCAACGCCATCGCGACCTCGGTGTCCACCCGGGCACTGACTCCGCGCGCGGCACTGGCCATGGCCGCGGTGATGAACCTCGCGGGAGCCTTCCTCGGCGAAGGCGTCGCCAAGACCGTCAGCGAGGGGCTGATCGCCACCCCCGAAGGTGACCAGGGTCTGATCATCCTGTTCGCGGCGCTGGTCGGCGCGATCTTCTGGAATCTGCTGACCTGGTACTTCGGACTGCCCTCGTCCTCGTCGCACGCGTTGTTCGGTGGCCTGGTCGGCGCCGCGCTCGCGGGTTCCAGCACCGTCTACTGGAGCGGGGTGATCGACAAAGTCGTCATCCCGATGTTCCTGTCGCCGGTGGTCGGCCTGGTCGCCGGCTACCTGGTGATGGTCGGGATCATCTGGCTGTTCCGGAAGTCCAACCCGCACAAGGCCAAGCGCGGGTTCCGGCTGGCGCAGACCGTCTCGGCCGCCGGCATGGCGCTCGGGCACGGCATCCAGGACGCCCAGAAGACGATGGGCATCGTGGTGATGGCGCTGGTGATCAGCGGTCATCAACAGGGCGACAGCATCCCGGTGTGGGTCAAGCTCGCCTGCGCCGTCACGCTCTCGCTGGGCACCTACGCGGGCGGGTGGCGGATCATGCGCACGCTCGGCCGCAAGATCATCGAGCTGGACCCGCCGCAGGGCTTCGCGGCCGAGACCACGGCCGCCTCGATCCTGTACACCACGGCGTACGTCTTCAAGGCGCCGATCTCCACCACGCACATCATCACCTCGGCGATCATGGGCGTGGGCGCGACCAGGCGGGTCAAGGCGGTGCGCTGGGGCGTCGCCAAGAACATCCTGATCGGCTGGTTCACCACGATGCCGGCCGCCGGCCTGGTCGCGGCCTGCGTGTACTGGATCACCCACCTGATCGCGGGCTGATCCGCGGACCGTGTGCCGCGTACGCGATGCAGGACGTACGGGGTAACCGGCCCGCGGGCGACATATCGAACGAGAGGGTCCACACCCGTCCCGGTGTGGGCCCTCTCGCATGTCCATCCCGACGTCCGTCGACGCTTCGACCGTCAGCCGAACCGGCCGGCGATGTAGTCCGCCGTGGATTCCTGGGTCGGCGCGGAGAAGATCGTCTCGGTGTCGCCGATCTCCACCAGGCGACCGGGCTGACCCGGGCCGGCGAGGTTGAAGAACGCGGTCTTGTCCGAGACGCGCGCGGCCTGCTGCATGTTGTGGGTCACGATGACGATCGTGTACCGCTCCTTGAGCAGCGCGATCAGGTCCTCGATCGCGAGCGTGGAGATCGGGTCGAGCGCCGAGCACGGCTCGTCCATGAGCAACACCTGCGGCTCGACCGCGATCGCGCGGGCGATGCACAGCCGCTGCTGCTGACCGCCGGACAGGCCCGCGCCGGGCTTGTTCAGTCGGTCCTTGACCTCGGTCCACAGGTTCGCGCCGCGCAGCGAGCGCTCGACGATCGCGTCCAGGTCGCCCTTGCGCTTGATGCCCGCGAGCTTGAGCCCGGCCGCGACGTTGTCGTAGATCGACATGGTCGGGAAGGGGTTGGGCCGCTGGAACACCATGCCGACCGTGCGGCGCACCGCGACCGGGTCGATCTCGCTGCCGTACAGGTCCTGCCCGTCCAGCGCGACCGAGCCGTCCACGGAGGCGCCCGGGATCAGCTCGTGCATGCGGTTGAGGGTGCGAATGAAGGTGGACTTGCCGCAGCCGGAGGGACCGATGAAGGCCGTGACCGAACGCGGCTCCATGGTCATCGAGATGTCCTCGACGGCCTTGTGCGAGCCGTAGTAGGCGTTGAGTCCGGAAACTTCGATGCGCTTGGTCATTCCTGCCTCGGAATCGGTGCGGTTGTCGGTGCCGCGGTCGGCCGGTCGGGTCGTCAGGGACTTCATCGGCTCCCCTTCGGGGCCTTCCAGCGGGCGATCAACCGCGCCGCCAGGTTCAGGATCATGACGATCAGGATCAGCGTCAGCGCGGCGGCCCAGGCCCGCTCCTCGGCGAACTGGTTGCCCGCGTGGTTCTGGTCGAAGACGTACAGCGGCAGCGCCGACTGCCAGCCCGAGAACGGGTCGGTGTTGATCGACTGGGTGAGTCCGACCAGCAGCAGCAGCGGCGCGGTCTCGCCGATGACCCGGGCGATCGAGAGCATGACACCGGTGACGATGCCGCCGAACGCGGTGGGCAGCACGACCTTGAGCACGGTGCGCCACTTCGGGATGCCCAGCGCCAGGCTGGCCTCGCGCAATTCGTTCGGGACCAGCTTGAGCATCTCCTCGGCGGAGCGCACCACCGTCGGCAACATCAGGATCATCAGCGCCAGCGACCCGGCGAAGCCGGACGCCTCGAAGCCCAGCATCATGATCCAGAAGGCGTAGATGAACAGACCCGCGACGATCGAGGGCAGCCCGGTCATCACGTCCACGAAGAACGTCACCGTCTTGGCCAGCCGGCCGCGCCCGTACTCGACCAGGTAGATCGCGGTGAGCAGCCCGATCGGGACCGCGATCAAGGTGGCCAGGCCGACCTGCTCCAGCGTGCCGACGATCGCGTGGTAGACGCCGCCGGTGTCGTCCCGGGCGCCCACGCCGCGCATCGAGTGGGTCAGGAAGTAAGGGGTCAGCTTGTCCCAGCCGCGCTGGATCGTGTAGCCGAGCAGCGAGATCAGTGGCAGTACGGCGAGCACGAACGCGGTGGAGATCAGGCTCGTGGCGAACCGGTCCCGGGCCCGACGGCTGTCCTCGTAGCGCCAGGAGACGGCGGAGAGGGCGACGATGAAGGCCACACCCGCGAGGAAGACCGCGAGGGCCCAGTTGTCCAGGACCAGCTTCAGCACGACCGTCAGCGCCACGCCGCCGCCCGCGATCGCCCACGGCACCGAGCGCGGGAGGGTCCGGCGGGTCAGCGAGGCCGCGCGCGGATCCGGCAGACCACCGGCCTTCTCCACCGCGTCCGAACCGATGCCCGGGCGCTTGTCGCCCGTGTCGAGGACGGTCATGAGTTCGCTCCAGAGAACGCCTTGCGCCGGTTGATGACGACGCGCGCGGCGCCGTTGACGAGCAGCGTCATGACGAACAGGACCAGGCCCGAGGCGATCAACGCACCGCGACCGATGTCGTTGGACTCACCGAACTGGTTCGCGATGTTCGCCGCGATCGTGTTGTTGCCC
The DNA here is from genome assembly GCF_055558835.1 of Embleya sp. NPDC025285. Taxonomy (NCBI): domain Bacteria; kingdom Bacillati; phylum Actinomycetota; class Actinomycetes; order Kitasatosporales; family Streptomycetaceae; genus Embleya; species Embleya sp. NPDC025285. The sequence continues at coordinate 14,246 of NZ_JBVHLU010000014.1, read as the reverse complement.
GGGTCCAGGATGTGCACCGAGACCACGAAGCTGGGGGAGAGCACCATCGCCACCGCGATGGTCTCGCCGACCGCCCGGCCCAGGCCGAGCATCGAGGCGCTGATGATGCCGGGCTTGCCGTAGGGCAGTACCGCGACCCGGATCATCTCCCAGCGGGTCGCGCCGAGCGCGAGCGCGGCCTCCTCGTGGGCGCGGGGCACCTGGAGGAAGACCTCTCGGGTGACCGCCGCGATGATCGGCAGGATCATGATCGAGAGCACGATGCCGACGGTGAACAGTGTGCGGGCGGTGACGCCCGCCTGCTCCTTGTCGAACAGCGGGATCCAGCCGAGGTAGTCGGACAGCCACGCGTGCAGGCCGAGCAGCTTGGGGGCCAGGAAGATGTAGCCCCACAGGCCGTAGACCACGCTGGGCACGGCGGCCAGCAGGTCGACGATGTAACCGAGTGTCTGGGCGATCCGCCGGGGAGCGTAGTGCGTGATGAACAGCGCCACCCCCACCGCGACCGGCACCGCGATGACCATCGCGATGGTGGCGCTGACAACCGTGCCGAACACGAGGGTGACGACGCCGAAGGCGGGCTTCGCCGCGTTCGGGTCCCAACCCTGGTCGGTCAGGAAGCTGCCCTGGTTCTTCGACAGCGCGTCCGTCGCCTTGACCACGAGGAATATCGCGATCGCGGCCATGATGGCGAGCAGGCTGATGCCGGCGCCGCGGGCGGCACCGGAGAAGATCCGGTCGCCCGGCCGAACCTTGGTGCGCTTGGCCGCAGGGGCCTTGCGCTCGGGTTCCGCCGGTGCGGTGGGGGTGGTGGTGGACATCTCTCTCCGTACGAGTCGGTCGCTCAGCGGGCTCGGACTAGGACAGACCGGCCACGGCGGCGCGGACCTTGTCCGCGATCGTCGTCGGGAGCGGCGCGTAGCCGATGCCCGCGAGGACCTTCTGGCCTTCGGCGCTGGAGGTGTAGGTGAGGAAGGACTTGAGCAGCGGCAGCTTGTCCGCCGGGGTGCCCTTCTCGCAGACGATCTCGTAGGTGACCAGGATGATCGGGTAGGCGCCCTCGGCCTTGGTCGCGTAGTCCACGGTCAGCTTCAGGTCGTTGCCCTGACCGGCGATCTTCGCGGCCTCGACGGCCTTGCCCGCGGCCTCGGCGGTGAGCTTGACCGGAGCCGACGCGCCCGTGTTGATCTGCGCGATGCCCAGGCCGGAGTTCTCCGCGAAGGACTGCTCCATGTAGCTGATGCCGCCCTGCGTCTGCTTGACGATCGCCGCGACACCGTCGTTGCCCTTGGCGCCCTGGCCGCCCGGGGCCTTCCAGTCCTGCGCGGCGTCGAAGGTCCAGTCGGCGGGGGCCGCGGCCTTGAGGTACTTGGTGAAGTTCTCGGTGGTGCCGGACGCCTCGGACCGGTGCACGGTCTGGATCGGGGTCGACGGCAGCTGCGCGTTCGGGTTCAACGCCTTGATCTCGGCGGCGTCCCACTTGGTGATCTTGCCGTTGAAGATGCCCGCGATCGTCTTCGCGTCCAGGACCAGGTCCTTGACGCCGGAGAGGTTGTACGCCACCGCGATCGGGCCGGTCACCATCGGCAGGTTGATCGCCTGGCCGGGAGCGCACGCGGCGCCGGCCTTGGCGACCTCTTCCGGCTTGAGCGCCGAGTCGGAGCCGGCGAAGGTGACCTGCTTGTCGAAGAACGACTGGCGGCCGGCGCCCGAGCCCGAGCCCGCGTAGTCGATCGAGGCGCCCGAGCACTTGGCCTGGTAGGCCTTGATCCACTCGTCCAGCGCGTTCTTCTGGGCGCTGGAGCCGGCGCCGGCGATCTTGCCCGTGCCGCAGTCACCCTTGGGCGCCTCTGCGCCGGGAGCCGAGGCCGCCTTCGTCGACGACTTGTTGTCGTCCCCCGAGCTGTTGTCGTCGGAGCCGCACGCGGCCAGCGTGAGCGCGCCGGCGAGTGCCAGGCCGGTGAAGCCGATACCGCGACGGACACTGCGGGGCCGAATGGTCACGGCGCTCCCTTTCGATCGAACTCGACTCGTGGTGCGACGACCCGAACGGTCGCCGTCATCCATGAAGTTAGGCCGTGAGAATGAAGCGATCCGCCGCGCAAAGTGAACCGAGGGTGAACTCGAACGGTCGAGTCAGATAAGCCGACCGCTGGATGAATTGTCCGCTCATGTAGCCATTTACCGCCCGTGAACTGGCCCTTTGTCGCGCACGCCGAATCGCGTTCACCCACTGTTCAGATGCACGCCGGGTGACGTTCAGTGAACCGTGATCACGACTTGACCGAGTGCTCAGCTCCCCGTCGGGTAGGGGGCGTACCGGCCCATGGCCACCACGCGGCCCGCCCACGCGTGCAACACGGCGAATTCCCCGGGCAGCAGGGGCTCGGCGGCCAGCCGCGCGGCGGTCATCCCGGGAGCGCCGCCGGGCAGGTCCGGAACCGGCGCGCACAGCAGCGTGGGCCGGCCGCCGCGCAGCGCGTCGGCCACCGAGCACGCGGTAGAGCGCATCCGAGCGCCCACCGCCGCGACATACGGCGCCACCGTCGCCACCGCGGCCGGCGTCGTGGCGCCGTGCACCTCGACCGGACCGAACGCGGCGAGCATCGGCACCAGGTCCCGCGCGTACGCCGGACCCGCGCGCAGCACCAGCACCGGGACCGTCGCGGGCGGCGGTCCGGTGCGAAACGCGTCGGTCAGCGACGCGGTGTAGTCCGGGGTCCCGGTCAACGTCGCGGCCTCCTCCGGCGGGCCCCACCACATCCGGTCCACCTCCGGATTGGGGGCGAACTCGCCGGCAACCGCCTCGGCGACCCAGTAGCGGTTGATCTTGAGGCGATCGCGCGAGTGCATCGGGTAGCTGAGCACGCCCAACTCCCGTCCCAGGATCGCCCGGTAACCGGTCTCCTCGGCGATCTCGCGCACGGCGGCCACCACCGCGGGCTCGCCGGACTCCAGCTTGCCCTTTGGGAAGGACCAGTCGTCGTAGCGCGGTCGATGCACCAGCCCGACCTCCACGCCGTCCCCGGACCGGCGCCACAACACCCCGCCCGCGGCGAGCACCGGGTCGCGCCCGGTGTGCGCGACCCGAGCGGGGTCATCCATCGAGCCACGCCCGCACGTCCGGCGTGCAGGCCCTGGGCCACACGCGCGTGAACGCGTACCGCCGAGCGGTGGCGACCTGCCGCTCGTGCGCGTACAACTCGCCCAACACGAAGGCGGCCGGCCCGCCGACCCGGGGCCCGGCGGCGAGCTCGGCGATCGCGTCGGCGGCGATGGTCGCGTCCTGGTGCACGCCGAGCACCTCGGTCACCGCCTTGAGCCGCCGGGCCAGTCGGGCTGCCGGCGGCCCGAACGCGGGTACGCACATGTCGGCCGCGTAGCGGGCCCGCTTGGCCAGGATCCGCACCCGGTGCCAGGCCTCGTCGTCGGTGCCCGCGTACGGGGTGAACCCGGCGTGGTCCGGCGGATAGGGCACCCCGGCCGCCTCCAGCGGCAGCGCCCCTGCGGCGCGGTCGAGCCGGCGCAGCGTGCGGGCGACCAGTTTGGGTACGACCTCGGCGCCCGGGGCCGCGGCGCGCTCGGTGAAGGTCAGGCCCAGGGCCGGTTCGACCAGGTCCGCGGACAGCGTGGTGAACACCCCCGAGCCGAGCGCGTCCAGCGCGCGGGCCCGGCCGGCGCCCTGATCGCCGCGCAGCCGGCGGGTGAGGATCGCCCGGGCCCTGGCCGTGCCGGGCCGCTCGGGCAGCGCGTCCAGGTCGGCCGACAGGCGTTCGAGGAGCACCTCCGCGTCGCGCTCGCCCGCCAGCGCGTCCGCGGCGTCGCGCAGCCGGGTGCGCAGCAGCGCGGCCGGCTCCGGCGCCAGGAGCGGTCCGCACGTGGCCAGCGCGCTGCGGATGCGCCGGGCGGCCACCCGCGCGTTGTGTGCGGCCTCCTCCTCGCCCGCGCTCAATCGGGGCAACTCGTCGATGAACGCCCCGGCCTCCCCGACCAGATGCGCGAGCAGGATCGCGCCGGCCGAGGTGTCCTCGGCCGCCGCGCGCTGCCGAGGGATGGTCGTCGCCTGCTTACTCCGGGCCACGTCTGCGCCTCCGGGTCTCGATGAGGTGCTCCTGCACGTCACGAAGCCGGGTCCCGTCGGCGGCGGTCGCGTGCCGGGTCCAGACGCCGTCCCGGTCCAGATGCCAGGACGCGGTCTCCGGGCTCATCCCCAGGTCCATGAAGGACGTCATCTCGTCGCGGTGTCGATCGCCGCGCAGCCGCACCGCGGCCTCGACCCTGCGGTCCAGGTTGCGGTGCATCAGGTCGGCACTGCCGATCCACACCTCCGGTTCGCCGCCGCCGGCGAACACCCATACCCTCGAGTGTTCCAAAAATCGCCCGAGAATACTGCGCACCCGGATGGTCTCGGACAGTCCGGGAACACCCGGGCGCAGCGCGCAGATGCCGCGGATCCACAGATCGACCGGGACCCCGGCCTGCGAGGCGCGGTACAGCGCGTCGATCACCAGTTCGTCGACCAGCGAGTTCGACTTGAGCCGCACGTACGCCGGCAGCCCCTGCTCGTGGTTGTCCACCTCGCGCTCGATCCGCTCGACCAGGCCGTTGCGCAGCGAGTGCGGGGCGACCAGCAACCGCCGAAACGATTGCGCGCGCGAGTAGCCGGAGAGCCGGTTGAACAGGTTCGACATGTCCTCGCCGACCTGCGGGTCGGCGGTCAGCAGGCCCAGGTCCTCGTAGAGCCGGGCCGTCTTGGGGTTGTAGTTGCCGGTTCCGATGTGGCAGTAGCGGCGCAGCGTGTCGCCCTCCTGGCGGACCACCAGGCTCAGCTTGGAGTGCGTCTTGAGCCCCACCACGCCGTGCACGACATGGCAGCCGGCCTGCTCCAGCTTGCGCGCCCAGGTGATGTTGGCGTGCTCGTCGAAGCGGGCCTTGAGCTCGACCAGGACCAGTACCTGCTTGCCGGACTCGGCGGCGTCCACCAGCGCGTCCACGATCGGCGAGTCGCCGGAGGTGCGGTACAACGTCTGCTTGATCGCGAGCACGTGCGGGTCGGAGGCGGCCTGCTCGAGGAAGGCCTGCACCGAGGTCGCGAACGAGTCGTAGGGGTGGTGCACCAGGACGTCGCGCTTGCGCATCGCGGCGAACACGTCGGCGGCCTGCGCGGTCTCCACCTCGGCCAGGTCGCGGTGGGTGCCGGCGACGTACCGGCCGAACTTGAGCTCGGGCCGGTCCAGGTCGGCGATCGCGTGCAGCCCGGTCAGGTCGAGCGGACCGGGCAGCGGGTAGACCTCCTTCTCACCCACGCCCAGCTCGCGTACCAGCAGGTCGAGTACGTGCGGGTCGATGTTCTCCTCGACCTCGAGTCGGACCGGCGGCCCGAACCGACGGCGCATCAACTCCCGCTCGAGCGCCTGGAGCAGGTTCTCCGCGTCGTCCTCCTCGACCTCCAGGTCCTCGTTGCGGGTGACCCGGAACGCGTGGTGGCCCAGCACGTCCATGCCCGGGAACAGGTCGCCGAGGAATTCGGCGATCACCTCCTCGAGCGGCACGAAGCGGGCCGGCGAGGTCTCCACGAAGCGCGGCAGCAGCGGCGGCACCTTGACCCGGGCGAAGTGCTCGTTGCCCGAGCGCGGATTGCGCACGATCACGGCCAGGTTCAGCGACAGGCCGGAGATGTACGGGAACGGGTGCGCCGGGTCCACCGCCAAGGGGGTCAGGACCGGGAAGACCCGCTCGCGAAAGAGCGCGTACAACGACTGCCGCTCGCCGTCGGTCAGGTCGTCGAAGTGCAGCAACTGGATGTCGGCCTCGCCGAGCGCGGGCAGCACGTCGTGGTGGAAGCACGTGGAGTGCCGGGCCATCAGCGCACGGCTGCGCGACCAGATGTTCTCCAGCACCTCGCGCGGCTGGAGCCCGCTGGCCGCGCGCACCGCCAGGCCTGTGGCGATCCGGCGCTTGAGGCCGGCCACCCGGACCATGAAGAACTCGTCGAGGTTGGAGGCGAAGATGGCCAGAAACCGCGCCCGCTCCAGCAGCGGCGTGCTCGGGTCCTCGGCCAGTTCGAGGACCCGCTCGTTGAACGCCAGCCAACTGCCCTCGCGGTCCAGGAACCGGTCCGGCGGCAGGTCGGCCTCCACTCGCGGCGCCGCCGCGGTGACCGTGGCCGTGGCGCCTGCCTTCGCCGGGGGCACGGCCACGGCCAGGTGTCGGGAGGATCGCGCGGCGGGAGTTTCGGCGTTCATCAGACCATTGTCTTTTCGCGATGGTCTATGTGCACCTGTGCGACCCCGACCCGAAACAGATGTTCGCCAGGTTTCACACGGTGTTCAGCGTCGGTACATCACATCGACGGTATGCACGCGAAAGCCCAAACGGGTGTACACCTTGACCGCCGCCTCGTTGTCCGCGTCCACATAAAGCAGTATTTCGGCAAGCGGACGACCGTCGACGGTGTGCTGGGCCAGGTGCCGCAGACCCACCGAGGTCAGCAGCGCGCCCAGCCCGCGGCCCTGGGCCGCCGGGTCGACACCGACCACGTACACCTCGCCCAGCGGGCCCGAGTCCGCGGTCGCGGGGTGCGTCTTGGTCCAGTGGAAACCGAGCAGTTCGCCGCTGTTCGTGTCCTCGGCGAGGAAGAAGCCGGCCGGGTCGAACCACGGCTCGGCGAACCGCCGGCGCAGGTCGTCCGCGGTCCACGCGCCCTGCTCGGGGTGGTGTGCGAAGGCCTTGGCGTTGAGCGCCAGCCAGGCCCGGTCGTCGGTGCCGGGGGTAAAGGCGCGCAGCCGCACGTCGGCGGGCACGTCCAGGTCGGGCACCGCGGTACCGGCCGCGCGACGCATCTGCCACAGCTCACGGAACGCGGTGAAGCCGAGTGCCGCGGCCAGCCGCTCGGCCGCGGGCAGCTTGCCGTGCGCCCACACCCGCAGCCTGCCGTCCCCGTCGATGTGGGCGGCCTCGGTCACCAGCGCTTCCAGCAGCGCCCGGCCCAGGCCCCCGCCGCGCGCGTGCGGTGCGACGAACAACTCGGCGGACGGACCGTCCACGGGGTCCGAGCCGTCCAGGTGCGCGAAGCCGACGATCGTGTCGCCGTGGTGGGCGAGCACCTCGCGCGCCGCCGGCGCGCCGTGCCGCAACTCCAGCCGGGACTGTTCGGACAGCGGCGAGGCACCGTCGACGCCGGCCGCCGTCTCCGCCAGGGCCAGTACGGCTTCGGCGTCCTGCGCCGAGGCCCGATTCACCGTCTCGATCGACACATCCGCGAGGTCCATGGCCTTTACGGTACTGAGCGCCGCCTCGGGTCGTCGCGCCGCCGTCAGCCGCAGCCGCAGCTTCGCCGGACCACCAGCGTGGACGGGAAGGTACGCACCCTGGGGTCGCCGGCCGCGGCCGGTTCGCGCTCCAGGGCCAGCTCGACCGCCGCGCGGGCCATGCCCGGCCGGTCCGAGGTCACCGTGGTCAGCGGCGGATCGGCGATCGCCGCCTCGGCGATGTCGTCGAAGCCGACCACGGCGAGGTCGTCCGGTACCCGCAGGCCCGCCTCGCGCGCCGCGTGCAGGACACCCATCGCCTGGTCGTCGGTCGAGCAGAACAGCGCCCGGGGCCGATCCGGGCCGGTCAGCAGCGACAGCGCGACCTGGTAGGCGCCGAACCGGCCGAACGGCGCCTCGTGCAGCAGACCGTCGGTGGGCAGCCCGCGTTCGGCCATCGCCCGCCGCCAACCGGTGACGTGGTCGGTGACCGGGTCGCCCGAGTCCGGTGTGCTGGGCGGGCCGCCCAGGCAGTCCACCCGGGTGAAGCCGTGGGTGTCGAGCAGGTGGCGGACCGCCGTGTAGGCGCCCTCCACGTCGTCCACGATGACCGCGTCGCCGCCCAGCGCGTCGGGCTGACGGTGCATCAGCACCACCCGGACGTCCCGGGTGGCGATCTCGCGCGCGGCGCGCTCGGAGGGGCCCTGGCTGACCAGCACGAGTCCGGACACCTGCATGCCCAGGAACGCGCGCACGTAGTGCAGCTCGCGGTCGTCCTCGTAGTCGGAGTTGCCGATCAGCACCAACCGGCCCTGTTCGAACGCGGCCTGCTCGACGGTGTGCGCGAGTTCGGCGAAGAACGGCTGTCGGGCGTCGGGGATCACCAGGCCGATCAGGTTGGTCCGGCGGCTGGCCATCGCCTGGGCCACACTGTCGGGCCGGTAACCCAGCTTGTCTATCGCCGCGAGCACACGCTCGCGCGTGGCCGGCGCGACCGGGCGCGGGCCGTTGTTGACGACGTAGGAGACCACCGCGGTGGAGGTCCCCGCGAGGCGGGCGACGTCGTCGCGGGTCACTTTGGGCACCCGGTCATTGTAGGGACGGCGACCGGCGCGACTCACGGGAGTTCACAACCTGGACGCGGGACGGGATGGTCCTCCGTGTTGCTCCGGATAAGTCTGCTTTGTGCGTGTGGGCAAGGGATGTGACGCCCCGTCGGGTCGATCGACGGGCCCGGCGCCGAGGGGTGGATCACGTGCGGTCGGCGAGCGCGGGCTCGCCCACGCCCCGATCGGGCACCACGAACCGGTAGCCGACGTTGCGCACCGTGCCGATCAACGACTCGTGCTCGGGCCCGAGTTTCGCGCGCAGTCGGCGTACGTGCACGTCGACCGTGCGGGTGCCGCCGAAGTAGTCGTATCCCCACACCTCCTGCAACAACTGGGCCCGGGTGAACACCCGGCCCGGGTGCTGCGCGAGGTACTTGATCAGCTCGAACTCCTTGAACGTCAGATCGAGCACCCGGCCGCGCAGCTTCGCGCTGTAGGTGGCCTCGTCGATGCTCAGGTCGCCGTTGCGGATCTCGGTGGGCTCGTCCTCCGCACCCTGCGCCGCCTGGAGCCGGCCGATCGCCAGCCGCAACCGGGCCTCGACCTCGGCGGGCCCGGCGGTGTCCAGCAGGACGTCGTCGACCCCCCAGTCCGCGGTCAGCGCGGCCAGGCCGCCTTCGGTGGCCACCAGCACCAGCGGGGCACCGACCCCGGTGGTGCGCAAGACCCTGCACAGGCTGCGCACCTGGGGGAGGTCACGCCGGCCGTCGACCAGGATGACGTCCGCGGCGGGCGCGTCGACCAGCGCGGAGGCCTCCGCCGGGGCCACGCGTACCTGGTGCAGCAGCAGACCGAGCGCGGGCAGCACCTCGGCCGACGGCTGGAGCGCGTTCGTGAGCAGCAGCAGTGCACTCAACGGGACACCTCCCAAAACAGGCACAGAAACACGAAAGGACCCGGGGCATCGTCGCCCGGATCCTTCATTGGTCGCCGGCTCGTCCGATTCCGTAACCGTTCGGGAACCACTTCTGGGGTCCGTGGGGTGTGCCCGTCATCGGAGGTGAGCCTGCGGGGTCAGGATAGCGAACATGTCTCGAGGAACCGACCTACCCGGGGATCTTCCCGCACTGCGGACACCTTCGGGTCCGTCTTTCACCGGAATGCCTGCACCCGAGCAGGCCGTCCTGATCACCGACGACGACGTGCGGATCAGCGCCGTCCACCGACCCGGAGCCGATGTCGGCACCCGCGATCGGGTCTTCGTGGTCGCCCACGGGTTCACCGGTTCGTGGCGTCGGCCGGCCGTCGGCGCGGTGCTGGACGGGCTGCGCGCGCACGGCGGGGTGATCGGTTTCGACTTCCGCGGCCACGGCGCGTCCACGGGGCTGAGCACGGTGGGCGATCGCGAGGTGCGCGACCTGGAGGCGGCGGTCGGATGGGCCCGCAGGCTCGGCTACCGACGGGTGGTCACGGTCGGCTTCTCGATGGGCGGCAGCGTCGTGCTGCGGCACGCGGCGCTGTACGACGGCGTCGCGGCGGTGGTCGCGGTGAGCGCGCCGGCCCGCTGGTACTACCGGGACACCCCGCCGATGCGCCGGGTGCACTTCGCGATCGAGCGCCGGACCGGGCGGGCGGTGGCCCGCTTCGTGCTGCGCACCCGGATCTCCGCCCGAACGTGGGATCCGGTGCCGCTCGCCCCGTTCGAGGCCGCCGCGGCGATCGCGCCCACGCCGCTGCTCGTGGTGCACGGCGACAGCGACCCGTATTTCCCGTTGGACCACCCCCGACAGATCCACGACGCGGCCGGAGCCCCGAAGGACCTGTGGGTCGAGCCCGGCCTCGGCCACGCCGAGAACGCGGTCGGCGCCGACCTGGTGGACCGGATCGCGCGGTGGGCCCGGGCGCACGCCGAGGGGTGATCCGGGTGCCGGGGGACCGAACGGCCCGTCGGGAGGCGTCATCATGGATGCTGCACACTTCGGCGCCGTTCGGGCACACCAGCCGCGGACGCACACACGGACACACGGGAGGGCGCGCGATGGCGGTCGGCACCATGCGGTACTGGGCCGCGGCGAAGGAAGCCGCGGGCACGCCCGAGGAGCCGTACGACGCGGTCACCCTCGCCGACGCGCTGCGGCGGGCCCGAGAGCGGCACGGCGACTCGACCCGCTTCGGCGCGGTCGTCGCGAACTGCTCCTTCCTCGTGGACGGCGATCCGGTGGGACTGCGCGACCACTCGGCGATCACCCTGACCGAGGGCGGCACCGTCGAGGTCCTGCCCCCCTTCGCCGGCGGATGAGCGGGCGACGCGGACGCCCGACGGGCGACCGATACGAGGAGCCGGGCGGGTACGACCCGGCGGCGATGTACCAGGGCGACCCGCAGGCCGACCCGGGCGCGTCGGGACCCGGCTACGGCGAACCGGCCTTCGCACCGGCCGGGGAGCACTACGGCGAGCCGTACGGCGCCCCGGCCGGCGAGGCGTACGGGGGGCCACACCCGGGCGGCGGCCACGCCGAGCCCGGGCCGTACGCGCAGCCCGTCGAGCACGGCGGCCACGGCTACCCGCAACAGTCCTACGCCGGGCCGGACGGGTCGCACGGGAGTTACGCCGCGCAGGGCTACGAGCCGGAGTCCTACGCGCCGGAGCCTTATGCACAGGAGCCCTACCCCCAGCAGGGGTCCTATCCGCAGGAGTCCCCTCCGCAGGCGTACGCCGAGCCGGTCCCGAGCGGGCCCGGCGGGGGGTACGGCTACCCGGACGCGACGGAGATGTCGCCCGCGCTCGCCGAATCCGGCCGGGACGACGCGTACGGCTCGGGATACCCGGACCAGGACGGCGCGACGAGCGTGCTGCCGGCGATCGTCGAGCCGCTTCCCGAGGCCGGGACGGACCACTCCGGCGGGTACGGGGCCGAGGTCGACCTCTACGACGAGGGGCGCGCCGACTACGCCGGGACCGATTACTCCGGGACCGACTACTCCGGGACCGATTACTCCGGGACCGACTACCCGGGGACCGACTACGACGCGGACCACGCCCTCGACGCGGCCGGGGCCACCGCCCTCGAGCCCGCCCTCGAGCCCGCCGTCGGCACCGGTCGTCGGGTCGCGCGGGTGCCCGCCCAGCGCACGGGCGAGCCGTCCACGCGGGCCGCGCGGACGCCCCGGACGCCGATCTGGGATCCGCCGGGCATGTTGCCGGCGCTGTGCACGGTCGGCCTGGCCGCGGTCCTGGCGGTGACCGCGATCGCCGGCAAGCCGGCCCTCGTGCTCGGCGTCGCGTTCCTGCAAGTGCTCACCGCCGCCGGGTGGTTCCGGCTCAACGGCATGTGGCCCGCGCGCCAGGGCATCGCGCTGGTCGTGCTCGCCGCCTTCGCCACCGACATCGCGGTGTACGCCAAGGGCGAGCAGGGGCTCGCGAGCGTGCCGGCCGTGCTCGCCTGCACGCTGCTGGTGGTGCTCGCGCTCCAGGCCCGGAGCGGAGCCCGACCGGGCGAGTTGTTGCCCGCGCTCACCGTGACCACGTCCGCCGCGCTGATCGCCGCGTTCGACGTCGCCTACCTGGTCGCAGGCGACCTCGAGGGCGGGCCGATCGACGCGGGCGCGGCCGTGGTCGCCGCGGTGTTCGCGGCCGGTGTCGCGACGCTGGTCCGGGCGGTGCCGCTGCCGCCGGCCGTGGCACCGATCCCGTCCTGGCTGCTGGGCGCCGCGGCCGGCGCGGGCGCGGGCATCGCGCTCGGCGGCGAGGCGCCGTACGCCGCGCTGCTCGGCGCCGGCGCCGCGGCGCTCGGGCTGCTCGGCCGGCGGATCGCCGGCTACGACCATCCGTCCAGGTTCGTGCACTTCACCGCCGGTGTGTCCCTGCCGCTCGCGCTCGCCGCGCCGGCCGCGTACCTGCTGGGACGGGTCATGATCGGCTGATTGACCGTACGGCGGCGGCTCCGCCACGGGAGGATGCGGCCATGCCGTGGATATACCGCCGGTCCCGCCCCGGGAGCCGGGATGAACCGCCGGACCCGCCCGCCCGTATGGCGGGTGTGACGCATCGTTCGGAACTGCTCGGCGCCGAGGCGCAGGCGGACCCGGCGGCGGCTCGGGCCTTCCTGGCCCGTCCCGCTCGCGGGGACGACCGTCCCGCCGCCGACCCGCTGCACTCGGCGTCCCGAATATCCACCGCCGACGAGGCGGTCATCCGCACGCTCTACCTCGAACACGGCGGCCCGCTGCTGGGTTTCGCGCTGCGGCTGACCGGCGGCGATCGGGCCTGGGCCGAGGACGTGGTCCAGGAGACGCTGCTGCGCGCGTGGCGCCACCCCGAGGCGCTGGACCCCACCCGAGGCTCGGTCCGGGGCTGGCTGTGCACGGTGGCCCGCAACGTGGTGATCGACGTCGGGCGGGCCCGCAAGGCCCGCCCGCCCGAGACCGGCGACGCGGCGCTGGCGACGGTGGCGGACGAGGGCGCCGAGGCCGAGTTCGACCGGGCCGTGCTCGCGTGGGACGTCGCCGACGCGATGGCCGCGCTGAGCCCCGAGCACCGCGCGGTGTTGTTGGAGACCTACTACCGGGGCAGTTCGGTGGCCGACGCGGCCAAGGCCCTGGGAGTACCCGAGGGCACGGTCAAATCACGGACGTACTACGCGCTGCGAGCGCTGCGCGTGGCCTTGGAGGAAAGGGGGTTGGTCCCGTGACGGACACCGGGGACGAGAACGCGGCGGCGAGCGGCGCCGCTCCCGACGCGCATCCGCCGAAGCCGGCGGGCCCACCCGCCCGGCTGGGCTGCGCGGTGGCCCGCCTGGACCTCGGCGCGTTCGTGGTCGGCGCCCTCGACGAGAACGAGGCCGCCCGGGTCCGTCAACACGTGGCCACGTGCCCGCGCTGCCGGGCCGAGTACGAAGAACTCGCGGGCCTGCCCACCCTGCTCGCCCGGCTGACCGCGGCCGAGGCGCAGGCAAGCGGCGCGGCCGCGAACGGCGTCGTGCCCGCACGCGTGTTGTCCGCCGCGGCCCGACAGGCGGATCGGCGCCGCCGGTCGCGCCATGCGGTGGCCGCCGCGGCGGCCGTGTTGATGGTCCTCGCGGGGCTCACCGGTTGGGCCCTCGGCGACTCCTCGGACACCGGCGACGCGGCCGGCGCACCGTCGACGACCGCGCCCCCGGGGCGCCCGACCGCGACGGCCGGTCCGGCCGGGACCGCGGCGCCGCCCGGATTGCCGGGCCTTCGGATCGCCCGCGGCGGCGACCCGCGCTCGGGCATGGGCGCCGAATTGCGCTACGCCGCCACCGCGTGGGGCAGCAGCGTGGACCTGTCGCTGTCCGGCATCCGGCCGGGCACCCGTTGTCAGCTCGACGTCTACGGCACCCGGGGGCGGGTGGAGACGGCGTCCTCGTGGGTGGTCCCGAACGGCGACTACGGCCCCGGCGACCCGATCCGGGGCGCGACCAGCATCCCGGTCGGGGAGATCACCCGATTCGCCGTCAAAACCGTCGGCGACGGCGCGGAACTGCTGGAGATCCCGCCCGCCCAACCATGACAAAGCGGTGCCAATTGTCCGCCCATCTCAATGGGCGGACAATTTTGTCTCACATCTTGGGCCGTGCATGACACGAGTGGCCCACCCTCCCTACGATCGATGGTGTGAAGCGACAGGCGGACGACCTCACCAAGCGGCGCGCAGTGGACCTGTGCCGCACGCAGACCTGCCTGTGTTGCGCTGACTGACTTGCCGACAGTCGTCGATCGGCGATGCGCCCGAGGCGGATCGCGACCGACCGTCGGACCCGGGACCCGAACCGTGTGACGACGCGGTGGAACGGGCACCCGGCCCCCGCGTAGCAACCACGGACACACCCACACCCCCGCCTGGGGGGGGGGGGGGGGGGGGGAGGGGGGGGGGGAGGGGGGGGGGGGGGGGGGGGGGGGTGGAAGAGGGGGGGTTTGGTGGGGG